>JBFZCQ010000029.1:0-3653 GCA_041307905.1 Methylotenera sp. | reverse complement strand
ACTTGAATTGTGCTTAAAAAATATCTTTTCCCTGCTTCAAACCATTTTGCGTCTTGAACAAGACCTGTAATCTCTATAATCCCGGAGTTTTCCTCATCCTGCGTCATATAAAGTACGCTGTCTTTATTAGTGAATCGTTCTGAATCGGCCATTAATACCTTTTCAGCTTTTCCTGACACAGGATCAAAAAGCCAGATAGCAGCCAGATGCAAGTTATTACCAGGGTCTTCCTCTATTAACAGCCTGCCATCACCAGCTACTGTCAGGTTATCGAACATCTGTGCACCAATATCACGGGCTTTGAGCACTATACTGATTTCTCCACCTTGATCCGGCTGATTAACATCATCAAACTTCAGCTGAAAAATCTGGCTATTGCCATCAATTTTATCTGTTGTCGCAAAATAGAAAATATTTGGGTTTGCAATATCCCAAGCGCCATCTTCCGGTCGCATAAACCTGGTAACTTCTTCCTTTTGCCCGGCCTTTTCAAGGTCGTCGCCCCTCATCGCTGATACATCTCCTAAATTCACCAAACTAAACCGCTGACCTTTTGACTTCAAGGCATACAATTGTCCGCCAACTAAACCTGCCTGTTCTACCGGGTTACCTTTAATACGTTTCTCACCAACATATACATAAACTTGGCCATCCTGGCTATCATCCATACCCATGACGACGGTCTTATTTCCAGTAGCCGGGTTGGCAACTGCGTTCTCCCATGCAAATTTCCCCAGATGCGGCAACTCATAACTCACACCCGCGTGCTCACCAGACACAATATGTGCGAAAGCACGTCCTCCTTCTTTATTTTCTTCCCCATTAAGAAATAACTTTCCATCAAAACCTTTGCCGGAGTCTTTATTAAAAAAAGCTGATGCCGGCGCCAAGTCTGCGGAACAGAGGCGATTGAATCCATTAGATGCGCTATTAAAGTATTGATGATCTTTAGCAGACCATAACATCACTTTTCTGATTAAATCTTCGCCACTGATTACTCTCAATTTTTCTATATCCAGTGTCCATTTAGAAACAAAAGCACCAGATGCGCCATGCGCTCTCTTAACGCCCTTATCTTCAGCCAACTCGTGATTCATTAATATCGTTAATGTGCCATCGTTATTTTTAAACGCGCCAAGACCATCTGGAATGCCTACCATACGGTAAGAGCCAGGACCAACATGATGGCCGACATTAAGCAGAGGCCTTACTTGCCAGTCACTGCGCAAAGTTTTTACCCAAGGACTTTGTGATTCGGCATAGCTTAAGCAGATACAGAAAAACGACAGCAGTAAAAAGACTGTCATGCGGATAGCATTAAAAATATACATAAAATTGCCTGATTATTGATGGTTCAAATTATCTAATATAATTAAGTCAGATTTTTGACAATTGACATTACTGGGCTAATGTTATCAAACTATGATTTTCATATCATTGCTTAGCCGACTTCCTCTGAAGTCAATCAAGTTAATGGGATCACCATATTATGGCTAATGAGATCGAACTTAAACTGGCTACAGATAAACAGTATGTATCACGCCTGAGTAAGCACCCTGCAGTTATTCATAAATCAGCCGCCAAACCATCGTCTCATAAACTTACCAATATCTATTTTGACAACCCAGACTTAAAATTGATGGACGCTGGCATAACTCTGTGCGTCAGCAATACATCAAGCGGCTGGATACAAACAATCGAATTACCAGGAAGTTCATTTATTGGTCTGCATCAACGTTTAGAGTGGATTGCCCCAATCGCTTTTAACCATCCTGATTTCACCAAAATAGTCGATCCGATACTCGTCAGAGTTTTTCCAAATAATAAGTTACGTAAATCAATAATCCCAATTTTTAAAACTGAGATTCATCGTACAAGCTGGCAGCTAGTTTTCAATAATGGCGACCAGGTTGAAGTTGCATTCGATCTGGGTCGACTCATCGTCAATGACAAAGAAGAGGTGATTAGTGAAATCAAATTAAAGTTAAAAAGCGGTAATATCGGCCGCCTGTTCGCTCTTGCACTGGAATTTCAGGATGTTATACCTCTAAATATAGAAAATTACACTCAATCACAACGAGGTTATGCTTACTATCGTGACAGCCCACCTCAACTTATTAAAGCGCAACTGCCAACGCTAACAAGAAAAATGAATGCAAATATTGCATTCAAGGAAATAGTTTGGGAGTGTATTCATCAATTACAACTTAATCAGAACGTGGTATTGCACACCTCTGATATAGAAGGTGTTCACCAGATGCGTATTGCATTGCGCCGCCTTCGCTTAGCATTCAGTCTATTTAGATTAATATTGGGCCATAAAAAATGTGCATTTATATTATCGGAACTTAAATGGCTGAGTGACATATTAGGAAAGGCACGTGACATAGATGTTCTTCTGACACAAACTATTCCAAGCATCACTAAGCAGCTCAAGCATCATCAAGGCTTGCTAACGTTGCAGCAACTGGCGTTAAAAAGGCAATTGAAAGTATACGATTTCATAAGAGAAGCACTGTTATCCCAGCGTTACAATTGCCTTTTACTGACAATTTGCTCCTGGCTTGAGAATCAGAAATGGAAAGAGACAAAAAAGCATTACAAATTAGTCAACGTGGCAGCGAGGACCCTGAACAAGCTTCATAAGCAACTATTACGCCACAATGAGAACTTGACCGATATGCCCCCAGAATACAGGCATGCGACAAGAATTGCATCAAAGAAACTGCGGTATGCTGCTGAGTTTTTTATGAGCTTATACCCAACCAAAGACTGCGCTAAATTTATAAAAATATTAGCGCAGGTACAAGAGTGCTTAGGCCAAATCAACGACATTATTGTTGCAGAGAAACTTCTAGATGAACTAAACGGCCCTCAACCGTATGCTCAATCAGAAGAGGTGATTCAACTCTTTAAGCAATCCAATACTAGCTCGGCCACACACAATATATCTAAAATCAATCCGATATGGAAGCAATTAACGAACGCAAAGCCATTCTGGCTTTAATTGCGTTTGTATCCACGGAATAATTTAAACTTACAGGCAGCCTGAAAATTCTGTAAATGTCAGATCAGATTTGAACTAGTACACTTATCCTTTTGCTTTCTTTTCAGAACGCGACTGTGCCTTTGCAAAGTTTTCCCGCCATTCTTGCAGCAATTCATCTTCTAACTCGAGTTGAATAGCAATGGCTTCATTCTTAGTTAATTTCTCTTTGATAAATCTTTTGGGTAACTTTCCGGTCATTCGTGACAACACCATTTCTGCAGATTCTTCATCAAGTTCCTCGGCCAGTTTAATAAACGCATCGCTTGGATTTTTAATCGCCATATTGCAAGTCCCCTTTATAGTTTCAAATATTGCCACACATTACAAACTTACCTATATTAAACCAAATGCACTTTAACTTACTGATATATTAACTACTCTTCAACTTCCCCATTTCAGGGTATCTGATCTCTTTAATTGAAAAACGAATTCAATCCACCAGTGGGAGCAATATTCGTTTTAAAATCAGCAGTCCACATGCTATTAAGTAAGGCCTCAGCCATAATGCTAGTTTTATTAAAATATAAAGATTTTTTGTGACAGTATCTTTACATAAATAGTAATTAATGAAACTTTTTACCACTAGCACTCTCAAACGGTGAGT
>JBFZCQ010000028.1:0-8026 GCA_041307905.1 Methylotenera sp. | reverse complement strand
GATATTTTTGTACTACTGGTAACTTGAACTCTGTATCGTACTTGCTCATGAAACAGCCCCAGCTGTCTGGATTTAATATCCAAACACTGGGGCTGTTCAAAATAAGGCTTCTTTTATTACAATCAGAATGGTCTGAGATTATTTAGCGAACTCGATTTTTGCTTTGCTACGCAAGTCAGACATTAACTTTTCCAGATTGCGTTGTTGCAGATTCTTCTGCAAACCATCTTTCAGTTTTTCGTAAGGCAATGGTTGTGCCGGGCGTGTATCAATCAGCTTAATCACGTGCCAGCCGAATTGCGTTTGCACTGGGCTTGCTGATACGGCGCCTTTTTGCATATTAGCGGCAACGTCACTGAATGGTTTTACCATGGAGGCAGGAGAGAACCAGCCTAAGTCACCGCCTTTGTCTTTAGAGCCAGGATCTATTGATTTTTCTTTGGCCAGTTTTGCAAAGTCGCCACCTTTGTTTAATTGCGCAATAATATCTTTAGCTTCGGTTTCTGTTTTTACCAGAATATGGCGTGCGCTATATTCTTTATCGCCATAGGCTTTTTTGTATTGTTCATAGGCTGCCTTAATGTCAGCATCAGAAATAGGGTGTTTTTTAACGTAGTCTTGCAGGAATATGCTTGTGAGCAGTTTGCGTCGACCCAGTTCTTCACGCACTAGGTAATCGGGTTGTTTATCAAGGCCCAATTTTTGTGCTTCCTGATAAACCAGTTCAGAGCTTACGAGTTCGTTGATAATCGCATTCTTAGCGTTTTCATCAATCTTTTGGCCGCTTGCTGCAATGTCTTTAGTAATCACATCGTAAGTAGATTGTTTTATTTGCTTGCCATTGACTGTTGCTACAGCATCAGCAGCAAAGGTTGATGGAGTAAATGACAAAACTGCAAGTGTGATTAAAGTCTTTGTGAATTTCATGTAAAAATCCCTAAAATATCGAATTTAAATTAAAAGTAAATAACAGTTTATATTTCATCTGTTGCTGTAGCATGAATACTAAGAGCATGTATTTGATGCGGCATCAGATCGTTAAGGGTCTGATAAATAAGACGATGGCGCATTATCAGTGATTTTTCGCAGAAATGCGAGCTTGTTATATGCAGAGTAAAGTGCCCGCCGCCACCGCTGCTTTGGTGTCCGGCATGCAGGGCGCTATCATCAATAATTTTTAATGCGGTCGGTTCTAATGCTTTTAAACGATTCGTTATTTCTTCAGTCAGCGACATTACGGTAAAGTTTTCCGGAAAGGTTTGACGGTCACCTGCTGGTAAACGCCGTTTATCTTGAAAGGGTCGTTATTTGCCCACTTTTTTGCTTCATCTAGATTGTTAAATTCTGCAACAATCAAACTGCCACTATAGCCGTTAGTGCCTGGATCATTGCTGTCGATTGCCGGAAATGGACCAGCTAATAAAAGACGTCCTTCATCTTGCAAAGACTTTAATCGATCCAAATGTTCAGGTCTTGCTTGCAGGCGTTTTTCCAGACTATCAGGCGCATCTTCAGCAATGATTGCGTACCACATTATTTGGGATCTCCATTGGATTCCTCTGTAGGCATATATTTGCTGACAAATACAGTTTGCAGAATGATAAATACAAACATGATGCCGGTAATGCCGAACAGTTTGAAATTCACCCAAACATCCTGAGAATAATTATAAGCAACATACAGGTTTAAAACGCCTAGCACTAAAAACAGCAAAGCCCATGCGATGTTTAATCTAGACCAGACCATATCTGGAAGGGTGATTTGTTTTTCCATCAAACCACGTATCGGATTTTTGTTAAAAAATATCTGTGAACCTAACATACCCGCTGTAAACAACCAGTAAAGAATGGTCGGTTTCCACTGAATGAATTGCGGATCTTTTAGAAGCAGAGTTGCTCCGCCGAACACCGTGATAATCACACCGCTCATCATGAGCATTTTATCAACCACGCCGTGACGGAGTTTTACGTAAATAATCTGCGCAATAGTCGCTATCATGGCAACTGCTGTAGCCGCAAAAATGCCGAAATATTTGAATGCGATGAAAAATAAAATAACAGGAAATAAATCAAACAAAAACTTCATATAGGCTCTTATGCAGGTGACTTTATTTAGTGATAATGCCAAAAACAAATTTAAAACAATGCTTTAGGCAAGTGCGCTATTTTGCTATGATTAGCCATGCGCCGCAAGGCGTAAATTATAACAATTTGAATAGTGCACCCATGGTGTAATTGCAAAGGTTTAAACAGAATTTTGACCTCTTTATGTATGCTAACAGGTGTAATGCAGGCGCGATGCGCTGACTACAAATGCTTTAATGATTGATCTCCACTCACACTCCAATATTTCAGATGGACTGCTTTCACCATCGGAACTGGTGGAACATGCTGCTAATAACGGCGTGCGCGTACTTGCGTTGACAGACCATGATGATGTTGGCGGATTGACAGAAGCACGGCAGGCAGCTGCGCAGCATGGTATTACGCTGATTAATGGCGTGGAGATCTCTGTTACCTGGAAAAAACGCACGTTGCATATAGTGGGGCTTAATGTCGATCCTGATAACCCAGCTTTGCAAGCTGGTCTGGCAGCGGTACGTTCAGGTCGTCTTGAGCGTGCCAGGCAAATGGCACTCAGTCTGGAAAAATCAGGCATTCATGGTAGTTTTGAGGTGGCTTCATCTTATGCACAGCAAAGTATTTTAACGCGCATGCACTTTGCAAGGTTTCTGGTAGATCGCGGCTACGCCAAAGATCCCAAAGCGGTATTCAAAAAATATCTGGTCAAAGGCAAGCCAGGTTATGTTAATCATGAATGGATGAGTCTGGAGTCGGCGCTTGATTTAATTATTAATAGCGGGGGTGTTGCGGTGCTGGCGCACCCCGGGCGCTATGAGATAAAACGCACCAATATGCTGCTTTTGCTCGAAGAGTTCAGGGCTTTGGGCGGTGTTGCGATTGAAGTGGTAACCGGTAGCCACACTGCTGCACAATATGTTGAATATGCCAGATATGCGCAGTTGTTCGGATTAAAGGCTTCTCAGGGTTCTGATTACCATGGCAAGGGTATCAGTTTTATGGGGATGGGACGCTTGCCGGACTTGCCCGGGAACTGCATTCCGGTTTGGCAGGATTGGCCAGACGTTCATTCTCTACTCGCTCCTTAACTAATAGATTTTAAGATATGTCACAGTTTTTCAACATTAATCTCGACAACCCGCAGCCACGCCTGATAGCGCAAACGGCAGATATACTGCGCAAAGGCGGTGTGATTGTATATCCAACTGATTCCGGCTATGCACTTGGCTGTATGCTGGGAAATGCAGATGCGCAGGCACGCATTCGCCAGATCCGCGGTGTAGATGATCAGCATTTGTTTGCAATGATGTGCCGTAATCTAAGTGAGTTGGGTAATTATGCGAAAGTCAGTAACGGGCAGTTTCGTCTGCTAAAAGCCAATACGCCCGGTGCTTATACTTTTATTTTGAATGCGACGCGAGAAGTGCCGCGAAAGTTGCAGCACCCCAAACGCAGTACTATCGGTATTCGAGTTCCGCAGCATGTGGTAGTGCAGGCAATACTGGAAGCGATTGATGCACCGTTATTGACGATGTCACTGCATTTTCCTGATGCTGATATTGCAAGCATGGAGCCTTGGGAGATTCGTGAACGTCTCGAACGCCAGGTAGATCTGGTGATTGAGGTGGAGCATTGTCTTGAGAGTGCTACAACGGTGATAAACTTAACCGAAGATATTCCGGTACTGGTGCGTGCAGGTTTAGGTGATATCGCGCCTTTTGGTCTTTAAAGCCGTGATTGTTGCTGTAGTAATAGTAAGTTAAAAATTTTAAATTAAGAGAACCTGATGGATTTAACCGTTATACAAAAAATAGTCATCTATGCTTTGCCGGTAATCTTTGCAATTACTGTGCATGAGGCCGCGCATGGCTATGCAGCAAAGCACTTTGGCGACATGACTGCATTTAATGCCGGACGTATTACCTTGAATCCGCTTAAGCATATTGATTTGTTCGGCACCATTATATTGCCGGCTTTAACGGTCTTGCTGGGTGGCATTCTTTTTGGCTGGGCTAAGCCGGTGCCGGTAGATTTTCGCCGTTTGCGTAATCCTAAAAAAGATATGTTATGGGTTGCCGCAGCAGGGCCCGCCTCCAATTTTGTAATGGCGATATTCTGGGCGCTGGTCATGAAATTTTCTGTGAGTGCACCGGAAGCTTTTGTTCTACCATTGACATTGATGGCTAAAGCAGGGGTTACGATTAACATCGTACTGATGGTGCTTAATCTGTTGCCATTGCCGCCGTTGGATGGGGGCCGTATCGCGGTGAGCCTGTTGCCGATCAATCTGGCACGACCATTCGCACAGATTGAACGTTATGGATTTATCATTTTGATTATTTTGTTATTCAGCGGCGTACTAGGCCGGATCCTGGAGCCGCTCATTAATCTGGTTTATGCGCTGATTTCTACTATTTTTTAGCTATGCGTGCTTTGCAAGTTTCGACAATATAGCATTTGCATGGTTTTGAGCACGATACTTAGTATAATAACAACATATTTAATTTAAGGTTTTTCTTCAACATGGCAATAGAACGCGTTTTATCGGGCATGCGCCCTACAGGTAGCCTGCATTTAGGACATTACAACGGTGTGCTTAAAAACTGGATACGTTTGCAGCACGAGCATGAGTGCCTGTTTTTTGTTGCTGACTGGCACGCATTAACGACTCATTACGATACGCCAGAAGTCATTGAAGAAAGCGTATGGGAAATGGTCATTGACTGGCTGGCTGCCGGTGTTGATCCGGCAAGTTCTACCATTTTCATTCAATCACGTGTGCCCGAGCATGCCGAGTTACACACGCTGCTTTCCATGATCACGCCATTGAGCTGGTTAGAGCGAGTGCCTACTTATAAAGACCAGCAGGAAAAGTTGTCCAGTAAAGACCTGTCAACTTACGGTTTTCTCGGATACCCATTGCTGCAAAGTGCCGATATTCTGATGTACAAGGCGACACAAGTGCCAGTAGGTGAAGATCAGATTCCGCATATTGAATTCACACGAGAAATCGCACGTCGTTTCAACCACATCTACGGTAAAGAAAAAGGCTTTGAAGAAAAAGCTGAAGCCGCGATTAAAAAACTGGGCAGCAAACGCGGTGCATTGTATGAAGAAATGCGCAAGGCTTATCAGGAAAGCGGCGATGAAGAAGCGTTGGAAACGGCGCGCGCCATGATCGAAGAGCAGCAGGGCATGAGTATGGGCGATAAAGAACGTCTGCTTGGTTATCTCGAAGGCGGCGGCAAGATGATTCTGGTAGAGCCGGATTACAAGCTGACGCCAGCATCAAAAATGCCGGGCCTGGATGGTCAGAAGATGTCCAAATCCTATAACAACACCATTTCATTGCGTGAAGATGTCGATTCAATCGCGAAGAAGATTAAAACCATGCCGACTGATCCGGCGCGTGTACGCCGCACTGATCCGGGTGACCCGGCTAAATGCCCGGTTTGGCAGTTGCATGAGATCTATTCAGACGAGTCTACCCAGAGCTGGGTACAGGCCGGCTGTAAAGGTGCGAGCATTGGCTGTATTGAATGTAAAGGCCCAGTGATTGAAGGCGTGCTGGCTGAGCTGAAACCAATTCAGGAACGTGCGGCACAATATGCGGAAGACCCGGCCCTCGTTAAAAATATCGTGGCTGAAGGTTCTGAGAAAGCACGCAAAATGGCACGCGAGACCATGCGCGAAGTACGTGATGCAATGGGCCTGAATTACAGCTAGAGCACGACAGTGATAGAAACTCCACTGAATGCAAAAATCAATGGCGAGGAGTTTACTGAACTTCCTAAAGATCTGTACATTCCGCCTGATGCATTAGAGGTATATCTGGAGGCTTTTGAAGGTCCTATGGATTTGCTGCTGTACCTGATTCGCAAGCATAATCTGGATATTCTTGATATCCCGATGGCGGATTTAACGCGGCAATACATGCAATATGTAGAAAAAATGCGCGCGATTAAATTAGAGTTGGCGGGTGATTATCTGCTGATGTCAGCGATGCTGATTGAGATTAAATCACGCATGCTTTTGCCGAAGCAGCAGGAAGTAGAAGAAGAAAATGATCCACGCGCTGAACTGGTCAGGCGCCTCATTGAATATGAAGCAATCAAGCTGGCCGCGCAGCGCTTGGATGAGATGCCCAAAGTAGGTGATGGCCTTTTTGTTGCGAGCGCTTACTATCAGCATATTAGCCAGATTAAGCCGCCGGAAGTTAGCTTAGATGACTTGGCGGAAGCCTGGCGCAATGTGATGAAACGTGCCAGCCATTTCAAGCATCATAAAGTGGGGCGTTCTGAATTGTCGGTCAGGGAGCACATGAGCATGATTCTGCGCCGCTTAAAAGATGACAGGCTGCTGGAGTTTACGCAATTATTCGATGTAAAAAATGATGGTATTGCCAAATTGGTAGTGTGTTTTTTAGCTATATTGGAATTGTGCCGCGAGGGATTGCTGCGACTTAGCCAGCAACAGGCGTTTTCACCTATTTACGTACAAATTGCTTCAGATATTAATTCATAAGATATGAATGCATAGCTATGAGTGAGATCAGCAATACCACTGAGCTGAAAAACGTGCTTGAGGTTGCATTGCTGACCTCAAGTGAGCCATTATCTCTGGAGGATATGCTACGCTTATTTGCCGAGAAGATGGAACGTGCAACCTTGCGTATGCTACTGGATGAACTGAAGCAGGATTGGGCTAGCCGTACGATGGACTTGGTGCAGGTAGCGTCCGGTTATCGTTTTCAGGCACGTGATGAATATGCCGTTTTTTTAGCGCGACTGAATCCGGAGCGACAGGCTAAATATTCACGTGCAGTGATGGAAACACTGGCGATTATCGCCTACCGCCAGCCGGTAACGCGCGGTGATATTGAAGAAATCCGTGGTGTGGCAGTCAACCCTAATGTCATGCGCCAGTTGCAGGAGCGTGACTGGATCGATGTGATCGGGCAGCGTGAAGTGCCGGGTCGGCCATCACTTTATGGCACCACTAAACATTTTCTGGATGATCTTAATATTAGGTCACTCTCGGAGCTGCCGCCTATGGAAGATTTCACGCAGCAGGAAATTGCAACATAGCATTATGTTAGCGAGTGTTATAAATACCGCTCACATACAACAATTGCTGTAAAATCCGTTTTCAATCATTAAAGTAAGTTCAACATGGCACGTCCCTTCAAGCAACAACGAGATCCTCAGCGCACGGTGCGCAGGCCCACTACTAATTTCACAAAATTAGAAGCAGACCCGAACGCGCCGCCAGAGCCAACACAAAGGCTGCATAAGCTATTAGCGCTTGCAGGTTTAGGCTCGCGCCGTGATATGGAAGAGCTGATTGCGAGCGGCCGCGTTACGGTTAACGGACAAGTTGCTGTTGTTGGACAAGGTGTTACCGAGCATGATGTGGTGCGTGTGGATAGTCGTCCATTACGCCTGTCATTTGAAGCTGAATTGCCACAGGTGCTGATTTACCACAAGCCGGAAGGTGAGATCGTCAGTCAGGACGACCCTGAAGGCCGTGCCAGCGTATTTGATAAGCTGCCTAAAATAAAACACGGCAAGTGGATTGCTATCGGTCGTTTGGATATGAATACCAGCGGCCTGTTGATTTTTACTACCTCTGGCGAGTTGGCTAACCATTTTATGCACCCACGTTATGAAGTGGAGCGCGAATATGCCGTGCGTATTTTTGGTGAGTTGACTGAAGGCCAGATGGCGCAACTCAAAGAAGGTATTGAGCTTGAAGACGGCCCTGCCAACTTTGATAACATTACGCCGCAGGGTGGCGAGGGTGCAAATCACTGGTATCAGGTTGTTTTGCGTGAAGGCCGTAATCGTGAAGTACGTCGCTTGTTTGAGGCATTTCAATTAACGGTAAGCAGATTTATGCGTGTACTTTTTGGCCCGGTGAATTAGACGCCACGTGTTAAACGCGGG
>JBFZCQ010000027.1:0-3826 GCA_041307905.1 Methylotenera sp. | reverse complement strand
GTTGGGCTGTTTAAGCAAAATGAGTTTTCAGAAAAAAAATATGCCAAAGCAGTACGAGCTTCGGTAAAAGCGGTGTCGGCAAGCTGGGCAAGTGAGGCGGTTACCTATATGTCAGAGTTGCCGGTAAAAGAATTAAGCCTGCGCCGTAAAGTTTCCCTGCTGGCAGAAGTGGCTCTGGATGCAACTTATCGCTTTAATGCGATCAAGCGAAAAAAAGAAGATGCAGAAGATGACGAAGCTAAAAAAACTGTTAAACGGTTGACCATACATGTTACTGATGGGGCTCATGTGAAAGAGGCAGAAGCAGCTCTGGCAGACGGTAAGGCGCTCGCTGCAGGTGTAAGTTTGACCAAGGATCTGGGTAACTTGCCGCCAAATGTTTGTACGCCAACCTATCTTGCAGAGCAGGCGCTTCAGCTTGGTAAAACTTATGGTTTGAAAGTTGAAGTTCTGGAGCGTGCTGATATTGAAACCTTAGGAATGGGTTCGTTCCTGGGCGTCGCCAAGGGTAGTGAAGAGCCACCGAAATTAATCGTTATGCAGCATCTTAAGGGTAAAAAAGATCAAAAACCGGTGGTATTGGTAGGTAAGGGCATTACTTTTGATACAGGCGGTATTTCACTAAAGCCTGGCGCTGAGATGGATGAAATGAAATACGATATGTGCGGTGCTGCAAGTGTGCTGGGTACATTCAGAACGATTGCGGAAATGGATCTGCCGCTGAATGTGATTGGTATTATCCCGACTTGTGAAAATATGCCGGATGGTCGCGCGACAAGGCCAGGTGATGTGCTGACCAGCATGGCTGGTTTGACGATTGAAGTGCTTAATACAGATGCTGAAGGGCGTTTGATTTTATGTGATGCGCTGACTTATGCAGAACGCTTTGAGCCAAGTGCTGTGGTAGATATTGCGACCTTGACTGGTGCTTGTGTGATTGCCCTCGGTCACCATGCAACCGGCCTTTTCAGTAATAATGACGACTTGGCGAAAGAGTTGCTGCAGGCGGGTGAATCTGCATTAGACCGAGCATGGCATATGCCGATGTGGGATGATTATCAGCCACAACTTGATAGTAATTTTGCCGATATGGGCAATATCGGCGGACGTGCCGGCGGTAGCATTACTGCCGCGTGTTTTTTATCAAGGTTCGCTAAGAAATATGAATGGGCACATCTGGATATCGCAGGTACTGCATGGAAGTCCGGCAAGGAGAAAGGCGGCACCGGCAGACCAGTGCCATTGCTTACTGAGTTTTTAGTATCGCGTGCGCGTCAGGCAAAAAATTAAATACAATTCATGACACGTGTTGAATTTTATTTCAATGTGACAGACAAGCTGGCAAAGGCAACCGAGCTGTGCGAGCGCGCGGTTGCCAAGGGGCGCCAGCTGACTGTGTTTACGCAAGATGATGCGATGAGTAATAGCTTGCAGCAAAAGTTATGGCAGCATAGCCCAATCAGTTTTCTGCCTAGCGCCGATTCGCAGGATGATGCCAGCGCACATGCGCCTATCGTTCTCGATGCGGCAGGTAGTCATTTGATTCAGGATGATATTCTGATTAATCTTAAAACGGAGCACCCTCCGTTTTTTAGTCGCTTCAGATATCTGGTCGAGCTTGTTGGCAATGATGAAGATGATAAAGTGGCAGCAAGGCAACGCTATAAGTTTTATCGTGATCGTGGCTATCAAGTAAAATCAACTAATGCTGCTGCCAGTTAATTTTGTATTTAACTACTAGAATGTGGGTGAAGTATGCGCGAAGATGACGATATTCCATTACTGACAGATGTACATGCTTTGCCAGCACAGGTTCTAGCCAAAGCTTTCAATGTGACACCGGAGCTGATCGCTGAAATTGCCGAGCAGATCAAGCCGCATGTTGCAGCAGATATTGAGAAGTCACTCGTGCAGAAGCTCAAGCAGGAAATGAAGCAGGATTTGCTTGATCACTTGTTGAGTGAGTCAGCGAATATTCAAAAAGCTAATCAGGCTTATATTTCAAGTGCGCTTAATCAGCAATATGATCAGCAGGCGCAACAGATCGAGCAGCAGCAGCGTGATGCTGAGTCAGCATTGAAACAGCATATCAATGACACCCTGATCAGTGTGCAGCAGGAGGCGGTTGATCAGGCGCTTACAATGGTAGATAAGGCTAGAGCAGAGTTGGCAACGGATATCCCGCGCTTGATGCATACCAACGCTGAGGTAATCAAATCTGATCTTGAAAACACCTTGAGCCAGATGCAGACACAGGCTTTAGCAGATGTTAATGAAAAAATAACGGCAGCACTGCCTGATTTACGGCAGACACTGACCGAGCAGTTGCAATTCACATTAACTGAGTTGCAAAAAGCCACGGTAGAAAATGCAACGCAGGGATTGCAAGAACAAGTAAGTCAGCTGCGCGAAACTATATTTGCAGATCACAAAGCTAACCTGGCACAGGAACTCGCTGCAATATACAAAGCGCTTACACAGCATACGCAAACCGAGCTTAGTGTTTATCTGGATGTCTTGCAGGTTCAGTCGCAGCAGCAGTTGCAACAGAAGCTGGGCGATACCTTCCCTGCTTTGTATCAGGATTTATCTAACGAACTGAGTACAACGCTGAAATCAGATTTCACCGATTTAGCCGAAAATGCCAAAAAAGATTTCATTCAAGCTTTAAGTGCAGATTTGCCGACGGTTGAGCAGGCGTTGGGCAATAAAGTACATGAAATACTCGACGCAGAAGTGCCGCGTATTGAACAGGCAATGACCTCGAGCATTAAAGCTGAAATTGAGAAGCTGGTAGAGTCGGTACGTCTGGTGTTTTCGAAATAGGCTCTAAAATTTTGCCAAAATAGATTTAAGCATTATCTGTCAGTGTTTTATAAGCTTCCGCAGATAACAATTTGGTTTCTATGTCAGAGTCGCTGGTTTTGAATTTAAATATCCAGGCTTTGTAAGGATGATCGTTGATCTGTTCTGGAGCGTTGATTACATCTTGATTGATCGCTATTACTTCGCCATCTACCAGTGCATGCAGATCCGAGCCAGTTTTAACCGACTCAACCAAACCACAAGGTTGCCCGGCTTTTAATGCACTGCCGATAGCTGGCGCATCAACAAAAACAATATCTCCCAGCAAGTCTTGCGCGTAATCGGTGATGCCCGCCTCCCAAGTGCCATCGGCAAGAGGTTTGGCCCATAAGTGCTGCGCGCTGTAGAACAGAGATTGCGGTATTTGCATAGTATTTACTCAATAAATGTTAGCGATAGTTTGCGATAAAATTTTAACGTAATTTATACGGCTAGCGATTTTATTTTTAATTATGAAAATAATTAAATTTTATTAATGACAAAGCTAAAGTTTTTATATAGTATTCAATCGTAACTGTATGAGATAAAACATATTATGAAAAATATTTCACGTAAATTTTTACTTTTTTATATAAGCGCAATGCTTTGCATGGCTCCTATGGCTTTGCACGCCGCAAGTAAAAAGACTCAAAAGCAGATTACTACCGGCAGCAATTATAAAACTGTTAAGTACAAATCAGGTAGCCGTAAAATACATCATCGTATCCGTGCACACAAAGCCGTGGCTGTAGATAGCTATGACGGCACCACACCGTTGAGGCTAGCCTCAGCGAAGGCAATTGTGATTAACCAGTTAACTGGTGAAACGCTTTATGCGAAAAACACGAATGTGCCAACACCTATTGCATCGGTAACAAAACTTCTGACAGCAATGGTGATGCTGGATGCGCATGTGCCTCTTGATGAGCCACTCTCTATCGGTGATCAAGATGTGGATTATCTTAAAGGCACGAGCTCAAGA
>JBFZCQ010000026.1:0-3089 GCA_041307905.1 Methylotenera sp. | reverse complement strand
GTCGCGCTGGCTTTGATACATTACAGGCTCATCCCACTCAAAACCAAAGCTTTCCAGCTGATACAAAATGGTGTCTGCGGCACCTTTGACTGTACGCGGTTTATCCAAGTCTTCCATACGTACCAGCCATTTACCCTGGTTTTTTCTGGCATCGCAATAGCTGGCAACGGCCGCGACAATCGAGCCAAAATGCAGGGGGCCGGTTGGTGAGGGTGCAAAGCGACCGATATACATATGTCAAAATGTTAATTAACTGGTTGCAGATAAGGCGGGATATGCCAAGAGCCGAGATGGTTACCCAGCAACATTAAATTACAGTGCAGACGGTCATCGCCGCTCGCGCTTACGTCGAACTCATAAGTGCGCAGTAGTTGCACATGGCCTTTGCGATTCCGACCTAACCATATGCGACTGCAGACTACTGACTCATCCAGCAGTTGCAGGTTAAATCTGGAAGCGAGTTCTCTACCTAGCAGAATAGCTCTTTCGCGCTTGTCGAGGCTATCAATCCAGAACCATGCAAGTGCAAGTAATATAACGATTAATGCTATTTCCATAAACAACCTTCAAATCCCAGCTATATTTAATCTTAATTTTTCTAATTTTACCTAGTTGGGGCATATTACTGATTAAAACTTAAAAAAGATAAGCATGAATTTTATTTTTTTAATTGCGTATTTATGTTTTGCATATATAAAAATACTGCTTACTTTTATATATAATACATGTAGAAAAATAAATAGCAGTTATAAAACACTGATAATGCAATACATATAATAAACAAATTACTATAATAAATTGTAAGTGCAAACCAATATCAGTTCAGATAAGGCTTTCTTGGTTTTCTAATCGAAATAATAATCAATGAATATGACCCGTGAAAAAGAAGCGATAAATGCTTATTTGAAATTGCTGCAGTCCAAAGGTGCAAGTACTTCGTTATTACATAAGCGTGCTTTGTTTCTGGATAAGCTGAGTGCAAGCCTTGGTGAATTAGCGCTTGATGGTGCTGAATATCGCGTTGCAATCGAAAATATCATGGAATCTGTGCCTGCCGATAGTTGGCATGAGAATCTTACTGCTGCACGAGAGTTTTATCCGTTTTGGCTTAAAGACATCAAAGCAATTGCTGCGTTAAATAAAAGTCCTGGTTTTGAGGTGCCACCTGTTGATTGGAGGCCTGATCTGGTCTCGCTGAAAATGCTCACAGATAGTCTTGAAACCGAAAAGTTTGATACCTCGGAAAACTGGCCGTTAAAAGCTTATGCACAAGCCTTACGCCACGAAGGGGCGGAACAGTCGCTAGTTGATACACGCGTCAAGCTGGCAAAAATTATCCTCATACGTTTAAGAAGCGCACCACAAAAGAACGGCGTTATGTACAGAACTGCGGTTGATCTTACTTTGCCGCTATTTACCATCAAACGGAATAGAAGATTATTTTTAGTGGTAGTCAGAGAGTTTTTTCACTTCTGGTCCGGTAATCCCGACGCTGCCAGCATGGTGCTTAAAGATGGTTCCGGCAGTATGTTGCTGTAATAGCTCAACGTTTTATTGAACACGTTCACAATAATCCCAAGTGGTAATTCAAGGTGCTTATACCTGGATTTATAAATAGATTCTGATAGATCCTGATATGCACAAATAATGTGCAATCGATTTACATATGCACTTTTTCAGTGCATATCGGTATTTAATGTAGTAGTAATTTCATTATAAAACATATGCTTATCTCTTGGCTTAATCTTTGCTTATTTTCATGCGCTTAGTTTTTACAGGTGATATATAAATGGAAACATTAATAACAGCAAATGATGTACTTTTTGTACTGCTTGGTGCCATTATGGTGCTGGCAATGCATGCCGGCTTTGCATTTTTAGAAGTTGGTACAGTTCGTAAAAAAAACCAGACCAATGCCTTGGTGAAAATTATGGTCGATTTTTCAGTGTCGACAGTTGCCTATTTTTTTATTGGTTACAGTATTGCGCACGGCATTAGTTTTTTTAACGGTGCTGAAGTGTTGGCCGCTAAAAACGGTGTTGAACTGGTTAAATTTTTCTTTTTACTTACTTTTGCCGCGGCTATCCCTGCGATTGTTTCAGGTGGTATCGCTGAACGCGCAAAATTTAACCCGCAAATGGCGGCAACTTTTTTACTGGTCGGCTTTGTGTACCCATTTTTTGAGGGTATTGCTTGGAGCGGGCATTATGGAATTCAGGAGTGGCTGAAACTCACTTTTGGTGCACCATTCAGAGATTTTGCCGGTTCTGTTGTCGTACACGCGATGGGTGGTTGGATAGCATTAGTCGCAGTTGTGCTGCTTGGTGCACGCCACGGTCGCTACAGTAAAGATGGCCGTTTGCATGCTTATCCTCCTTCAAATATACCTTTTCTGGCTTTAGGTGCATGGATACTGACTGTGGGGTGGTTTGGATTCAATGTCATGTCAGCACAGTCTATTCAGGGGATCTCAGGACTGGTTGCGGTGAATTCCCTGATGGCTCTGGTGGGTGGCACATTGGCAGCATTAGTACTGGGTAAGAATGACCCTGGTTTTGTACACAATGGACCATTGGCTGGCTTGGTAGCCGTCTGTGCCGGGTCAGATATCATGCATCCGCTTGGTGCCCTGGTTACAGGGGTTATAGCTGGCTTAATATTTGTACTGACCTTTACGCTGACGCAAAATCGCTGGAAAATAGATGATGTGCTTGGTGTCTGGCCTCTGCACGGGCTTTGTGGCGCATGGGGCGGCATAGCTGCCGGAATTTTTGGCGCAAAAGCGCTGGGCGGTTTGGGTGGTGTAAGTTTTATGTCTCAGCTAATTGGTACCGGCTTGGGTATTTTAGTTGCGCTTTCAGGTAGTTTTATTGTTTATGGCGCGCTCAAAAAATCAGTAGGCATCCGTCTAAGCGCAGAGGAAGAGTTTGATGGCGCAGATTTGAGCATTCACAAAATTAACTCAATGGCTGATGATTAACGTTAGTTGAACAGCTTTTATTAAACCAAGTCCGTTAGAAATTGATAGTTTCTTCAGCGGATGCATCACACGCAGTATCAGTAGTTACCGAAAAAGGACTTGGATTTTT
>JBFZCQ010000025.1:0-4486 GCA_041307905.1 Methylotenera sp. | reverse complement strand
TTCGCTACTCAGGTAGATCACCACCGCCTTTTCTCATAATCTTTCCATCAGCAGCTCTTTGTTTGCGAACTTCTTTGGGGTCAGCAATTAAAGGTCTGTAGATTTCAACCCGATCTAGTTGGCGTAGCACAGTATCTAGTCTGGTTGCTTTGCCAAAAATACCGATTTTATTCACCGCCAAATCAATTTCGGGAAATTTTTTCATGATTCCTGATGCGTAAATTGCATTTTCAGCAGTAGAGCCAACTTGCATTTTAATTGGAATAATTAACTGCTCATGCGGCAGAGCATAAGCGACTTCTACAGTAATTTCAGATTGACTGGGCATGAATAAATCCTTAATTTTATTGATATATTTTATCAGCGCGGACAACAAAGCCGTCAACAAAAGTATTGGCGATGTGACTAAAAACAGGCGCGATAATTTTTTCTAGAAACTGATTTGCAAATTCGTAGTTAAGGCAGAACTCAATTTTACAGGCTTCATCATTCAGCGCTATGAACTGCCAATTCCCATCCAAGTGTTTGAAAGGTCCATCTTTTAGCTGAATGGACATGGCACTGGGAAATGTTTTGGAATTCTCAGTGGTGAATTTCTGATGCAGGCCATGATATGCAATATGCAGTGTTGCTGTCGTTGAATGATCATTCTGCTCGATTAAATCAACGCCACCGCACCACGGCAGGAACTCCGGGTATTTCAGTACATCATCTACCAGCAGAAACATCTCGCCTGCTGAATGGTTGATAATGACTGTTTTTTTAACTTGTGCCATGCTTTTTCCTGAAACAGCTAAATAAACCTGAATGTATGAATTTAGAGTGCTGCATGTTTTCGAAATTCAAAACTTATTAACCTTAAAACAAACAGGTTAGAGAAGTAGAGTAAAATACGGATTTTAAGCTATTCGCCAAGAAATATTTAGTTTTATGAGCATTGCACAAAATAAAAAAGCCTTCTTTGATTATTTTATCGAAGAAAAATATGAGGCAGGGATTGTTCTTGAAGGATGGGAAGTAAAAGCCATTCGAGATAATCGCGTCAATATCAAAGAAGCTTACGTCATTATCCAGCGCGGCGAGATCTATCTTATCGGTTGTCATGTAACGCCTTTGGGTGCTGCCTCTACACATATTCGCCCGGATGCTATCAGAACCCGCAAGCTGTTGCTACATAATGAAGAAATTGCCAAATTGATTGGCAAGGTGGAACGTGCCGGTTATACGCTGGTGCCGTTAGATATGCACTTTTCAAAAGGCCGTGTCAAAGTTGAAATCGGTCTGGCAAAAGGTAAAAAACAACACGACAAACGTGATACCGAAAAAGCCCGTGACTGGGAGCGCGAAAAAGGCAGAATCATGCGCGCGCACAACAAATAGTTGTGTCGCCAACGTTCTAATTGCGTATAATTGCAGCACGCATTGAACTTTAAGTAAAATTAAAGTGTCTCAAGCGTACTGTTTAAAAAAACACCAAGGGGCTGACCAGGTTTCGACGTGGGTTGCAAAGCAGTGCAGGGCATACCGAGGCCTAGTCACCTCGTAAATAAACTAGAAAAAAGTATAGTCGCAAACGACGAAACTTACGCTTTAGCCGCTTAATCCCGGCTGAACGCTGCACCGAAGTGTCTCTCGGTCGGGCCAGGTAACTGGCAGCAGCGTCATAAAGAGAGACTCGTGTTGTATTGGGTTACTTAATACATCACTAAATCCAAGGTGACTCGCTTCACATCTGCTTGCTCGTTGGTGAATGTGCGGTTAAATTAAACAACACAGCTAAGTATGTAGAACTGTCTGTGGAGGGCTTGCGGACGCGGGTTCGATTCCCGCCTGCTCCACCATTTTTAAGTATCACAATGTATCAAAAAGTATCTAAAGCCTAGTAACTACAACCTTCTAGGCTTTTTTTACGCCTATTGCAACCGCATAGTGTATCTTTACAATATCACAGTTTTGAAGGTACATTTTGAGGGTACGCGGTGTTTTAAAAAAAACGTACCCGCAAAATCGAAAAGGTAGCAACTATGCCAAAGCTAGCCGAACGCTTAACCGATATTAAGATCAAGTTAGCAAAGCCAAAAGATAAGCCATTTAAATTTGCGACTGGGCGTGGTTTGCATTTACTTGTTAATACCGACGGCTAAAAAATTGGAAGTTTAGGTCTGGCGGGAAAGAAAGCACTATATCAATCGGAAGTTATCCCTACCACTGTATGAAAGATTAAATATTGATCCTTATATTATTGAACACCAATTAGCGCACAAAGTACCTGATACGCTAGGGGCAGCATATAACCGCACTAAGTTTATTGAGCAACGTACCGCCATGATGAATACTACTTACGATAGATTCCAAGTATTCTAAAGAAGCTAAATTGTAATTAATTTAAATAACTATATAAATAAACACTTGCATTGTATCGTGATGCGCTATACGATTCTATATAAATGATAAAGAATTTCGCACACAAAGGGCTTGAGAAGTTCTTTCTAACTGGTACTAAAGCGGGTATAAGAGCAGATCATGCAAGGAAGTTGGCTCGTCAATTGGCAATGCTGCACATGGCGACTGATCCGAAGGAAATGGATGTGCCTGGGTGGAGATTACACCGATTAACAACAGGACATTGGTCTGTATGGGTAAATGGTAACTGGCGGCTCACGTTTAGCTTTGAAGGTGAAGATGCTGAGATTGTTGATTATCAGGACTACCATTAGGAGATATGAATATGAATAAAATGTTTAACCCGCCTCATCCAGGCGAGACGCTAAAAGAAGATGTACTGCCAGCACTAGGCTTAACAGTTACGGAAGCCGCTGAGCAACTAGGTGTTGCTCGTGTAACGCTGTCACGTATGATTAATGGCCGTGCGGCTATCAGCGCTGATATGGCTATTCGTTTGGCGCAATGGCTTGGCGGAAGCGCTGAGATATGGCTTCGTTTACAGCTTCAATATGATTTATGGCATGCAGAGAAAAATAGCAAAATTAATGTTAAGCCTGCTCAACAATTAGCAGCATAGTATTACCGCCACCTGACGGTTTCAGGTAAAAGCGGCAACGCTGGTATCTTTTCGAGGGACTACCAACATTGCCTAACCGCAATGCAATACTTACACAGGAGTATCACACCATGGCTAATATCAATTTTACAGCAAGTCTTAACAATAATAGCGACCCATTATCTGATGCTAACGTAGCGTCTTGAAAGTAGAAGATTACCTGATAACGTGAAGACTGTATCACCACTGGAATCTACAGGTCAGGTTATCATTTTGCTTAAAATTGCTTCTACTGGCAGATTCATAATTACACCAATCATTTAGCACTTATATCCCCACCCATCCCACAATCTTATGCACAGAATTTGTGGAATCAGTCAATCCTAATGTTGTTGTGTAAAACACAAGCAGGAAACTTCTAATAGCATTTCAACTTGCTGAAATGCAATAACATCACGCACTTATCCCGATTCCAGCGAATTTTTATTAAAATATTGCTCAAAATTGTTAATTAATTTTTAAAAATAAGCTCAGGTAAATTAAACTTGAGATATAAATCTTAAAGGTTAGAGTAATGGCAGAAAAAGAATACGACGCAGACTCGGTAAAGGTACTAAGAGGGTTGGAGCCGGTACGTGCAAGACCAGGGATGTATACACGTACTGATTCACCTACACATATTGTGCAGGAGGTCATTGATAACGCAGCTGATGAAGCACTTGGCGGTCACGCTACCATTATCAATGTCACTATTTTTAAAGATGGTGCGGTTGAAGTGTCTGATAATGGTCGCGGTATTCCTGTAGAAGTGCCTAAAGGTGAGACGCAGCCAGCTGTAGAACTTGTATTCGTGCAACTCCATGCCGGCGGTAAATTTGATAAAGAAGATGAAAACAGTTCATATCGTTTTTCTGGTGGCTTGCATGGCGTAGGCGTTTCTGTGACCAATGCCTTATCGACGCGCCTTGATGTGCAAGTGAAGCGTAATGGCAAGGTTTATAGCCTGTCTTTTGAGAATGGCGCATGTGTTGAATCATTAACAGAAACCGGCAAGTGTCTTAAGAAAGATACCGGCACCACGGTGAAATGCTGGCCTGATCCTCAATATTTTGATTCACCCAGAGTTTCAATTCAGCAGATGGAACATCTGATTAAATCCAAAGCCGTGCTTCTGCGCGGTGTCACCGTCACACTTTCTATCGAAGGTGCTGAAGGTTTTGAAGAGCGCACCTGGATATATGAAAATGGTCTGCCGCAATATCTGGATGAACTGATCGGTGAGCGTGAAGTTACAGATGATGAGGTACCTATCCCGATTATCTCTGATGAGTTTTATCATCAGGAAAATACAGACGGTATCTCCAAAGGCGAGGGTGCTATATGGGCATTGTCGTTTGGTGCGAGCGGTGGTCGTGGAGAGTCTTATGTGAATCTTATTCCTACGCTCTCTGGCGGCACACATGAAGCCGGTATGCGTAATGGCGT
>JBFZCQ010000024.1:0-14713 GCA_041307905.1 Methylotenera sp. | reverse complement strand
ATGGTGCCAGATTCTATTATGTGCATAGTTATTATGTTCAACCCGATGATGAAGCAATTATCGCCGGCTATAGTAATTACCCCAATAAGTTTACCTGTGCAGTTGCAAATAACAATCTGTTTGCAGTGCAGTTTCACCCTGAAAAGAGTGCTGATGCGGGTTTGCAATTGTTAAGTAATTTCGTAAACTTATTGGGGTAATTACTATAGCCGGCGATAATTGCTTCATCATCGGGTTGAACATAATAACTATGCACATAATAGAATCTGGCACCATCTTTAATGCCATGCCATAGAGCGTGCGACTTAGATCCAGTCTGATATACCTGATTCCAGCCCATGTGAGGCACTTTCAGTTTTTCACCCTTGCTATCTACCATATCTGCAGGCGCAAAACGTTTTACATTGCCTTTAAAAACACCTAACCCAGCAGCATTGCCTTCTTCAGAATGCTCGAACAGCATTTGCAGGCCAATACATATTCCTAAAAAAGGTTTATTCAATGCAGCAGATATAACGGATTCACGCAAACCTCTCGCATCCAGTTCGCGGATGCAGTCTGGCATTGCTCCCTGTCCGGGAAAGACGACACGTTCAGCTTGTGCAATATCATGAGGGTTACTGGTCACTAATACGATTTTTGTTGGCGCAACATGCTCAAGTGCTTTTGATACTGAGCGTAAGTTGCCCATACCATAATCTACTACCGCGATATCAATTTTGCTCATGTTATTCTTTGGTATTACTGTAACTTGTTTTTACCGATGACTTCACCATCGCTAGGCGGCGAAAGCCTTACAAACTACCTTTTGTGGATGGCATGATGCCTACCATACGCGTGTCCAGTTCTACAGCCATGCGTAGCGCGCGACCAAACGCTTTGAAAATCGTCTCTGCCTGATGGTGGGCATTATGGCCTTTCAGGTTATCGATATGCAAAGTTACATTGGCATGGTTTACAAACCCCTGAAAAAACTCATGCACAAGATCTACATCAAAGGTACCAATCGCTGCGCGCGTAAATGTGCAGCCGAATTCCAAACCTGGTCGGCCTGAGATATCCAGAACCACGCGTGACAATGCTTCATCCAACGGCACATATGCGTGACCGTAACGACGAATGCCCTTTTTATCACCAACGGCCTGGGCAAATGCCTGACCTAAGGTAATACCAATATCTTCAACTGTGTGATGCGCATCAATATGCAAGTCACCATTGGCACTCACTTCAATATCCATCATGCCATGACGGGCAATCTGATCAAGCATATGATCCAGAAAACCAAGTCCTGTGTTGAATGAAGAAATACCAGTACCATCCAGATTAATACTTACTGCAATCTGGGTTTCTAATGTGTTTCTATTAACGTTAGCTGTACGCATAAAATGTATATTAAATGTGATGTAATAGTATTTTAACCCATTAAAAGGCTATCACGCATAATTACATGACTAAATCGAAATAAGGACACATCTATAAATACATTTTTAGGGCGCATTACTGCGTTGCGGCTATATTTCAAACGGACTCGCAACCTCGCTGCATACCGCATACTGCGGCTTCGGCCACTGCGCTTAACATCGCTTCGCGAGTTAGCTTACGCAGAAACGTTGCGTTAGTTTTTACAGCTCTTGCGTTACGTGCGCTTTGGTGTATGAATATTGCGCTTTAGCGCATATATTCTACGGACATGCCCTTTACACTTTGCTTGCCAGTTTACTGGCTTACGGGTAACACTGCATTTATAGAAGTACCCATATAATAAAAAACCCCAGTTTTAAGGCTGGGGTTTTTTATTCAATCATTTAAAAAATTAGCTGAATAATTTTTTGATAAAACCGAATAAACCACCTGTTGAACCGCCATGAGCGATTGCAGTGATTTCTGCAGCAGAAGCAGCAGGGTCAGCAGCGCCGTAGATAGCAGCACCAGCAACAATGATAGTTGCGCCAGCATCACGTACTTGAGCCGCTGTAGAAGCTTTAACGCCACCGGCAACTGAAATTTCAAGGCCTAAGTTCAAGCCAGCAACCAAAGCCAAGTCAGCAAATGGTGTTTGACCAGCAGCTTGTTGATCCAAACCAGTGTGAACACCAATAATGTGCGCACCTAATTTTGCAACTTCTTGTGTACGTGCTTTTTTATCAGCAACGTTGATCAGGTCAACCTGAGCTTTTTTGCCGTATTTGTTAGCAACGTCGATTACGCCTTTGATTGTACCGATATCTGATGTACCCAATACAGTAACGATATCTGCACCAGCTTTGAAGAATGGCTCAGCTTCGTAGTAGCCGGCATCCATTGTCTTCAAGTCAACCAAGATTTTGTTGTTTGGGAATTTTGCACGCAATGTTTGCAGCAATTTGATACCATTGTGCTTGATGCATGGAGTACCAATTTCTAAAATATCTACATGCGGAGCAACTTTAGTTGCTAAAGCAACTGTTGCGTCGAAATCTAGTGAATCTAATGCCATTTGGGTTTGTGCCACGATACATCCTCCAACGAATAGTGAATCAAATTATGATTCACTGTAGGTTTAAAATACGAAATTGAAATTAATTATTATATTGTGCACAAAAACGCACATTTCGCTATGATAACCGCACTTATGGAGAAAGTTCAAACATTTACTGTTTATTTTTAATAGTTTTTTTGAATTTCTGTGCTATTTAAACCCTAAGCCGCACCTACATTAAGATTTATTAACGTGTTCAACTGCTTACATAATCTCCATTAAGGCATTAATAAGCAATTTAGACTGCTCATCAGTACCTATTGTAATGCGTAAATAAGGTGATACACGCTCTGGTGACTTAAAGTGACGCACGATAATACTGCGTTCGCGTAACTTGGCCGTTAACTCTGCGCCCGCCCAGGCAGGATGCTTGGCAAATATAAAATTAGCACCCGACGGCAATACTTCAAAGCCTAGTTTAACCAGATTACTTACCAGAGCCTCACGTGTCGCAATGACCTGTTTGCAGGTCTTCTCAAAATAGTCGCTATCTTGTATCGCTGCAATTGCACCGGCTGAAGCAAACCGATCGATTGGATATGAATTGAAACTGTCTTTGACGCGAATCAGCGCTTCGATCAAATCTGGTGAACCCATGGCATACCCCACACGCAAACCTGCAAGTGAACGCGCCTTGGATAAAGTATGCGTAACCAGTAAATTAGGATATTGGTTAATCAAACCTATTGCAGATTCAGTACCAAAATCCACATAAGCTTCATCAACAACCACAACTGATTCCGGGTGACTTTGTAATAACTGCTCAATTTTTGCTAACGCCAGTGGAATACCAGTCGGTGCATTAGGATTAGGGAAAATAATGGCGCCATTTGAACGATTATAATCATCGACATTAATCGAAAAATCTTCTGCAAGCGGGACAGTTTGATAATCTATGCCATATAAACCGCAATAGACCGGATAAAAACTGTAAGTAATGTCTGGAAATAGCAATGGCTTGCTGTGCTTCAACAAAGCCTGAAACACATGCGCCAAAACCTCATCCGAACCATTACCGACAAATACTTGGTCAGAGTTTAAATGGTAGGCATGCGCAATAGCCGCTTTCAGGGCATCTGAATTAGGATCCGGGTACAGACGCAACGTATCTGCTGCCTCGGCTTTCAATGCTTCAATCACCTTAGGGCTGGGACCATAAGGATTTTCGTTCGTGTTTAGCTTGACCAGGTTGGTTAACTTTGGCTGCTCGCCCGGCACATAAGGTGTTAGCTTATGTACGACATCACTCCAGAATTTACTCATTTCTTTAAACGGTACTCAGCAGATTTAGCATGTGCCTGCAAACCTTCACCATAAGCTAAAGTTGCGGCAACCTTACCTAACACTTGCGCGCCATTAGCAGACACCATGATCAGGCTGGAACGTTTCTGGAAGTCATACACGCCAAGCGGTGATGAAAATCTTGCGGTACGCGATGTTGGCAATACGTGATTCGGACCAGCACAATAGTCACCTAATGCTTCACATGTATCTCTACCCATAAAGATGGCACCGGCATGCTTGATCTTTGTACTGAACGCCAGCGGCTCTTCAATAGATAGTTCCAGATGCTCCGGCGCGATATAGTTGCTGATTTCAGCAGCTTCATCCAGATCACGCACCTGTATCAATGCACCTCTATTAGTTAATGAGGTCGTGATAATGTCTTTGCGCGGCATTTCCGCTACCAGTTTTTCGATACTGGCGGTAACTTTATCCAAAAATTCCGCATCCGGGCTTAATAATATTGACTGTGCCAGTTCATCATGCTCTGCCTGCGAGAACAGATCCATCGCAATCCAGTCAGAGTCTGTTTTTCCATCACAAATCACAAGAATCTCAGACGGGCCTGCCACCATATCGATACCGACCACGCCGAATACACGACGTTTAGCAGCAGCAACATAAGCATTACCAGGGCCTACAATTTTATCTACCTGCGGCACGGTTTCAGTACCATACGCCAACGCACCAACTGCCTGCGCACCACCGATACAGAACACTCGATCTACGCCGCATACGGCAGCTGCGGCCAGCACCAACTGGTTCTTCTCACCATTAGGCGTCGGCACCACCATGATCAGCTCCTGCACACCAGCTACTTTGGCTGGAATCGCATTCATTAATACTGATGAGGGATATGCAGCCTTACCACCTGGCACATACAAGCCTACGCGATCAAGCGAAGTGACTTGCTGCCCTAGCAAAGTTCCATCCGCTTCGGTGTAGCTCCATGAACTCATGAGCTGTTTTTCATGGTAGCTGCGTACACGATCAGCAGCAGTTTGCAGCGCTGCACGCTGATCGGCAGGCAAACCGTTCAAAGCTGCTTTGAGGTCTGCCTGGCTGATTTCAAGTTCTGCCAGACTAGTCGCAGCTGTTTTATCAAAACGATTAGTATATTCCAGCACTGCAGCATCACCGCGACTTTTTACATCCTTGAGAATATTTGCCACCACCACATCAATACTGTCATCCTGCGCTGTTTCAAACGCGAGCAAGTCTTTCAAGTTGCCTTCAAAATCACTATCAGTTGTTGAGAAACGTCTAATTTTCATACGATTGAACCCATATAAGCTAAATTTATTTTCTGGCAGCGATGACTGTTTGAAATGCATCCATGATCGGTTGCAGTTTCGCCCGGTTCAGCTTGAGCGAAGCCTGATTGACTACTAAACGCGAACTGATATCACCAACCTCTTCTACTGCTTTGAGGTTATTTGCACGTAAAGTTCCACCTGTGCTCACCAAATCCACAATAACGTCTGCCAAGCCGACTAGTGGGCCCAACTCCATCGATCCATAAAGCTTAATCAGATCAACATGCATGCCTTTGGCAGCAAAATGCTCGCGTGCGGTTTTCACATATTTAGTAACCACTTTAAGACGTGCACCACTGCGGATTGAGCCGAAATAATCAAAATCCTCACGCACTGCAACCATCATTTTACATTTGGCAATCTGCAGATCAATCGGCTGATACAGACCTTCGCCACCATGCTCATCCAGCACATCCTTGCCAGCAATGCCTAAATCAGCCGCACCGTATTGCACATACGTCGGCACATCAGTCGCACGAACAATAATCAGGCGTACATCTTCACGATTAGTACCAATAATCAGTTTGCGTGATGACTCAGGATCCTCGGCCGCATGAATGCCCGCAGCCGCCAGCAAGGGGACAGTTTCTTCGAAAATGCGGCCTTTTGATAGTGCTATCGTAATCATTTTATGTCTGTTTCTCTTTAAGCGACCCGCTTAACATTTGCGCCCAGGGCGTTTAATTTCTCTTCCAGGTTTTCGTAGCCACGGTCTAGGTGATAAATACGCTCAATTACGGTATCTCCGCGCGCAACCAGACCCGCCAGCACCAAGCTTGCCGAAGCTCGCAAGTCCGTCGCCATTACGGTTGCACCATCGAGAAAAGGGACACCCTTCACCAAGGCAGTATTGCCATCAATACTGATATCAGCGCCCATGCGCTGCATTTCCTGCACGTGCATGAAGCGGTTTTCAAAAATAGTCTCGGTAACTTTAGCCACACCCTCTGCCATTGCATTAAGCGCCATAAATTGGGCTTGCATATCGGTCGGGAAAGCTGGATGCGGTGCAGTACGGATATTCACCGCTTTTAATTTACCATCACTTTTCACAGTAATTGTGTCGGCGTCCGAAGTAACAGTAGCCCCTGCTTCGCGCAGTTTTTCAATAACTGCATCCAGCAAATCAGCACGGGCGTTCAGCAGCTTAACCTCACCACCGGTCATTGCTGCTGCCACCATATAAGTGCCGGCTTCAATACGATCACAAACTACATTATGGGTCGTTCCGTCAAGCTTCTCTACGCCCTCAATCGTAATTACGTCAGTACCTGCGCCTGTGATTTTGGCACCCATTTTAATTAGCATTTCGGCTAGATCAATGACTTCAGGTTCTTTAGCTGCATTCTCCAGCACGGTGGTGCCTTCAGCTAAAGCTGCAGCCATCATCAGGTTTTCTGTACCAGTCACAGTAACCATATCCATATAGTAACGCGCGCCCTGCAAACGTCGATTAGGCAAATGCAGAGTACTCGCCTGAATATAACCATGCGTGATATGTATCGCAGCGCCCATTGCCTGTAAGCCTTTGATGTGCAAATCTACAGGGCGCGAACCGATAGCGCAGCCACCTGGTAATGACACGCGGGCAGTACCGAAACGTGCCAAAAGCGGACCCAATACCAGAATGGAAGCGCGCATGGTTTTAACCATTTCGTAAGTGGCTTCAAATGAAGCAACTTCGCTGGCATCCAGCGTTACTTTATCTGCATTTCGGGAGATTTTAACCCCCATGGTATCAAGCAGCTTGATGGTTGTGTCGATATCCACTAACGCTGCAACACTGCTCAGATGTAATGGTGTTTCCGCCAGCAAAGAAGCGCACAATATAGGTAGCGCAGCATTCTTAGCGCCGGAAATGGTGACTTCACCATGCAGACGGTTACCGCCTGTGATTAGTAATTTGTCCAATTATTTAGCCATATTCAATAAAGTTTGCAGTTCTCCGCTTTCGTACATAGCGCGCATAATATCTGAGCCACCAACGAACTCGCCGTTAACATAGAGCTGAGGGATAGTCGGCCAATTAGCGTAAGACTTGATACCTTCACGAATATTCTGATCTGCCAGCACATCAACTGCCAGATAATCCACTTCGCATGCTTTCAGAATCTGAGTTGCCAGATTTGAAAAGCCGCATTGCGGAAACTTTGGCGTACCCTTCATGTATAGCACTACCGCGTTGCTTGTTACCTGCTCTTTAATTACTGCTTGTGTATCCATTTGCTTTCCTATTTCATGATGCCTTTTACAGCGGTTGTAAGAATTATAAATCGCCGTAATTAATTTTTATTGTTTAACTTCTGCCATGCCTCTGGTGTTAATGTACGCATTGATAACGCGTGTATTTCCGCTTTCATTTTATCGCCTAATGCTGCATACACTCGCTGGTGCTGCTGCACCATAGATTTCCCTTGAAACTCAGGGCTGACGATCAACGCTTCAAAATGTGTGCCGTCATCACCAAGCACCTTGATATAGTCACAGACTAAATTATGTGTGATATATGTTTATAATTGATGCGCACTTAACACTGATAATTACCTTTTAGATTCCAGATTAAACCAAGACCATAAAGCTAATGGCCATTAAACTAAGATCTTAGTTTATAACCGGATTTTAGCATTTTTAAAGTGATCAGTGCTAACACTAAGAATGCGCTGCCTACAATAAGAAGACTGAACAATGGCGAAACGTCACCTTTACCGAAGAAACCATATCTGAAACCATCAATCATATAAAAAAATGGATTTAGCAATGATATTTTTTGCCAGAATGGCGGCAACGAGTGAATGGAATAAAACACACCGGATAAAAAAGTCAGCGGCATGATTATAAAGTTTTGAAAAGCAGCCATCTGATCGAAACGATCCGCCCAAATTCCTGCAATAATGCCGAATGTACCGAGCAATGCACTTCCCAGCAAGGCAAATGCAGCAATCCACCAGAAATTTGCCACGTTCAAGTCAACAAACCACATGGCTACCAGATAAATACAAAAGCCGACCACCAAACCTCGAATAATAGAGGCAATTAAAAATGCCAGAAAAAACTGAACATGTGTAAGCGGGGTTAACAATATGAATACGATATTACCCATCACTTTTGATTGGATAAGACTGGACGAGCTGTTTGCAAAAGCATTCTGCAATACAGACATCATAATCAGTCCAGGTATAAGAAATGCTGTATAGGGCACGCCGTCATATACCTGAACATGACTTTCTAGCACATGCGAAAAAATCAGCAGATATAGCAGTGCAGTAATCACTGGTGCGGCAACTGTTTGAAACGCCACGCGCCAGAACCTTAACAGCTCTTTTTTCAGCAGCGTCCATGGGCCTCTTAACCCTGCAGGCAGCATCGAGGTTGAACCTGATTCTGTATTATCAATCAAAATTCACTCCTTACAACACTTTGTCCAGAGTTACCTACCAGAGATAAAAACACATCTTCCAGGTCAGCCTCGTTTAACTGCATATCCAACACTTTAATATCTGCGGTACGTAATGCTGACAATACAAACTCAATCTGCGCCATATCATCCAGAGCAAAAGTATAGATGCCGTTTTCAGCATGGCGAACCAACTGCTCAACACTTGATGGCAAAGACACACTTCCCAAAGTTAAACGTAAATGCTTACCCGAGAATTTATTCAGCAGATTAGAAGTACTATCCAGAGCTACTACCTGACCTTGCTTCATCATCGCGACGCGACTACACAATGTTTCAGCCTCTTCCAGATAGTGCGTTGTCAGGATGATGGTATGACCTTCGCGGTTCAGTTTTTTTATGAACTCCCACAGCATCTGCCTTAATTCGACATCAACACCTGCAGTAGGCTCATCCAGCACAACAACCGGTGGCTTATGCGCCAGTGCCTGCGCAATCAGCGCCCTGCGTTTCATACCACCCGAAAGCCTGCGCATATTGGTGTGGGCTTTATCCGTCAAACCCAGGCCTTCCAGAATTTCATCTACCCAGGCATCATTTTCGCGGCCACGGCCAAAATAGCCGGCCTGAAATCGCAACATCTCACGTACGTTAAAGAAAGGGTCAAACACCAGTTCCTGCGGCACCACTCCCAGCAACTGACGCGCCTGCTGATACTGGCTTTGCACATCAAAACCCATGACGGAAATGTTACCGGCACTTGGTGAAATTAAACCAGCCAGAATATTAATTAACGTAGATTTACCAGCGCCATTAGGCCCAAGTAGCGCAAAGAATTCACCTTGCTCTATCGTCAAATCAATACCTCTAAGCGCATGCAAGGCACCAAAATGCTTATGGATTCCACTGATTTTAATTGCCGGTAAACTCAAAATTTTACTTTCATGTGCTGACCTGAAAAGCCTAAAGAATTAGTCTGCATGCGCTGAATAAAAATTCAATGACGAGCAAAAGAATACTGATACTTCAAGAACTCAAGCTGATATAAAAACAATAGGCCAATAAATATTGGCCTTATTAAAAATCAAAACGATTTGCTAACTAACTTTATCAGTCAGCACTTAGTGGAATAAAATCAGTAACACCATAAAGTGCAGCCAAGCTGATTAAACTATCAGGAAGTTTCTTGAATTCCACTTTCTTATTCACAGCTAAAGCGCGCCTTTGCCATTCAATTAACAAACTCAGTGCCGCGGTATCAACATCATTTACAGCAGAAAAATCTATCTGTAAATCGTTAGTAATTTCCAAGGCATTGCTTTCGCTAAGAACAGCATTGGCGTTATCTACAAGGATATCACCAGAAACATACCACTGATTATCTTGTAACGTAATGCTCATCACACTCCTGCCGCTTTATTTTTCTCTGCAAGTTTTTTGTTCAGACTATCCAAACCGTTAGTACGGATCTCATTACTGAATTGACTACGATAGTTTGTAACCAGGCTCACGCTTTCAATCACGATATCGTATACTTTCCAGCCACTGTCACCCTTAACCAAGCTGTAGTCCACAGCAATTGGCTGACCACCTGGCTGCAATATCTGAGTTTTGACACTCACATTCTTTGCTCCAGGCTCTGCTCGCATCGGCTTATACTCAATCACCTGATTTTTATATTTACTAAGCGCAGTTGCATAAGTACGCAACAACAAGCTGCGAAACTCTTTTTGGAAAGCAGCTTGCTGTTCCGGACTAGCTGTTTTCCAGTTTTTACCTAGTACCATACGGCATACGCGATCAAAATCAAAGTTTGGCAGGATTTTCTCTTCTGCCAGTGCAAATATCTTCTGCTGATTGCCAGCCTGAATATCCTTATCATTTTTGATGGTAGACAACACATCTTCAGCGGTTTGTTTAACAAGATCATCAGCAGAAGTTTCTGCAACAGCAACGCCGGAACTAAACATCAAGCTTGCTGATAAAACTAAACTGGTTAAAAAGCCTAAAAACGTTTTCATTGGTACCCTCTAAATTGCTCAATATTGAATTATATAAACATCAACTGGCAGAATTATAAACCCTGCATCCCAGCATTCATATTAGAACGGCGCATCACCTAATTCAGTTGACTTAGACTCGCCTGAATTTTGCTCAGAAACTGGCGCATCTGATTTAGAATCAGTTTCTGATGCTTTGTTATACAAAAACTGACTAATCATTTTTTCTAATACAACAGCATCTTGCGTCTGAGTGATTTTATCACCATTTTTTAAAACGTCTTCTTCACCGCCGGCTTCAAGACCGACATACTGCTCCCCAAGCAAACCAGCAGTATAGATATTGGCAAATGTATCTTTTGGAAACTCAAAGCGCTCGTCAATTTTAATAGTCACTACTGCTTCGTATGCCTTTGAATCAAAATTGATCTCTGCGACCCGGCCTACCACTACGCCAGCACTTTTCACCGGCGCATTTGGTTTCAAACCGCCGATATTTTCGAAGGCTGCAGATACACTGTAAGTATCACCCAACTTGTTTGATGTAAGATTACCCACTTTCATGGCAAGACCCAGCAAAGCTGCTACACCTAATGCCACAAAAACGCCAACCCATAAATCTATTGTAGTTCTATCCACTTAAAATCCCCTCATTTTTTCTTTCATACACCCTTTTAGTTATTTCAACTAAACAGTAATCATGAAAGACGTTAAAACAAAATCTAAAGCCAGTACGGTCAATGATGAAATCACTACTGTTCGTGTAGTGGCGTGACTAACACCCTCTGCTGTAGGCGGCGCATCAAAACCTTCAAATAAAGCAATCATGGTACATGCCACCCCAAACACAACGCTTTTGATTACGCCGTTGATAATATCTTCGCGCACATCCACACTAGCCTGCATTTGTGACCAGAAAGCGCCATGATCCACGCCAATCAAAGGTACAGCTACTAGGTAACCCCCTAAAACACCGACCATTGAAAAAAGTGCTGCCAAAATAGGCATGGAAATTACACCAGCCCAGAAACGCGGTGCAACCACACGCGCAATAGGATTCACTGCCATCATTTCCATCGCAGACAACTGCTCGGTCGTTTTCATCAAACCTATCTCAGCAGTAATGGCAGTGCCGGCTCGGCCTGCAAACAGCAGCGCTGTTACCACTGGCCCCAACTCACGCACCAATGAAAGCGCAACTAGCACACCAATTGCTTCCGATGAGCCGTATTTCTGCAAAGTGTTATAGCCTTGCAGGCCCAGCACCATGCCGACAAAAAATGCCGAAACAATAATAATTAGCAATGACATGACACCGGTAAAGTAGATTTCACGCAGCGTCAGATGAAATCTTTTAAAACTTTCACCGGAATAAATAATAGTAAGAAAAAATAACCTTGCACCTGCACCCAGACGCCATATACGCTCTATCATGCGCCGACCAATTCCGCGCAGCAGATTCGACAAACCAGTAAACAAAATTGATTTCATATTTGCGTTTGTATTTAAATTTAGATTCTTATCAAGCAGGTTGCTTCAATAACTCAGACTGGTAATTGCCTGCCGGGTAGTGGAATGGCACCGGGCCATCTTTTTCACCATGCACAAACTGATGTACAAACGGCAGTGTAGAAAGCATCAAATCATGCGGCGTGCCCTCAGCAGCCACTTCACCATCGGCGACAAAATACACATAATCTGCGATCAGGAATGTTTCTTTGACATCATGAGAAACGATGATAGAAGTTGCACCCAAAGCATCATTAAGACTACGAATCAGATCACAAATGACACCCATTGAAATCGGGTCTAGTCCGGCGAACGGCTCATCATACATAATAATGTTAGGGTCCAGCGCCATCGCGCGTGCCAAAGCCACACGCCTAGCCATACCGCCTGAAAGCTCAGTTGGCATCAACTGGTAAGCACCGCGCAAACCTACAGCATTCAATTTCATCAGCACCAAGTCTCGGATCATCGATTCCGGCAGGTCTGTCAGCTCGCGCATCGGAAAAGCTACATTATCGAACACGCTCAAATCGGTGAACAAGGCACCATGCTGGAACAGCATGCCCATTTTACGGCGCAATTTATAGATACCATCACGATCTTGCTCGTGCACCACGGCACCATCTACCCGTACCTGACCATGTGTAGGCTTTATCTGGCCACCGATCAAACGTAATAAAGTTGTTTTACCGCTGCCGCTGCCGCCCATAATGGCAACGACTTTACCGCGCGGAAATACCATATTGATATTTTTATGCAGTAAACGACCTTTGTAACCGAAGGAGAGGTTATCTATTTCTACAATATTGGATGTCATGGACAGATCGGTAAGTGATTAAATTTCTTGCTTTTTATTAAGCTGCTATTCTAAAACAATTTAGCGGCTATGCAAGCTTTAATATGCTAATGTCGCGGGGGGGGATATGGTAAAAAAGCCCACTTAAGTGGGCTTTTTATTAAAAAATATTAAAATGACATGCAGACATTGTAAGTAGATGAATCTGCAACCGCTCCAGTACCTGTTGTTGGAGACCAGTCTGTAGTCGCTGCGACATATGCCCTTACTGACCCAGTAGATGTTTCTCCATCGTCTAATGTAGTATCAAGTTGTTTAGCAAATTTGCCGAGAATAGCTGCTGAGCAAATAACAAATGCCCCTGAAAAACCAGTTGGCCCTGCAAAGCCCGAAACACTCTGCACTCCGATTCGACCGCCATCTGCATTTGTAGGATAATAATTACCATCCGTAACAACTGTAGGCCCAGCGGCAAGGTTAGCCAATCGAACATGTTGCCAGAACAATGCTGACTCTTCTGTTGCAGTAGTTGAATCCCACCTGCCTTCTATTACAGCATTACCTAACGTGCCACCTGTTGTTGCTTTCGTCCCTACCACATGGACATCAGCCTTACTATCATCCCCAGGTAACGCTTTATACTTATCCTGATAACCATAAATATAAACTTGTATATTCTTAAAATCACTTGCTAAATTTTTAACTTTGGCACTATTGATTAGCTCCTGCCCTTTTAACACGCCACCCAGCAGCAAACCAATAATCACCAGCACGATTGCCAATTCAATTAATGTAAAGCCTGTCTGTATCTTTTTCATACATATCCCCGAATTGAGTATTTTAATAGAGCAGGCTCGTTATCAGGCAATGAGCGTGCGTCATGTTATTATTGTGCAGCAATTCACATACCAACTTTTATTTATTGCAATTGTCGCTACTATGCAAGCATTCTATAAGAAATAATTAAAAATTGCATAATTTTATTATTAAAAAATAAACAAGCATGTTCGAATGCCGACAGCAGTAAAGCTATATTACTTGCTGCTACTAAAAATTAATAGTATCCAAGCCGCAAGCTTTATCATGAGTTAATATTTATGCAGCCATTGAACAAACTTTATCGATCAGTACTGGATGATGCTGACCGCCTGATGGCATTGACGATTTTATCGCTACATGCACTTCTGGTTTGGGGTGATACCAGTATTTTATTTAATGCGCTGCTGTTATGCCATTACGGTTTTTTCTTATTATGGCAGCCAATTCTGGGCCATAACAATACCCTGTCATGGCGGCAGGCTCTGGGCATTCTCGTATTCGCTGCCGTAGCAACAATACTGTTTAAAAACTTATGGTTTATAGCATTCTGGATTGCAGGGCTGTTTTCACTGATTGGCGGCCGGGCATTATCTAGCGGCACAAAACACTGGCGTTTACCTAAATTATTAGCAGCATCCTATTTACTCACCATTCTGCTGGTTTGGGTAGTACCGAAACTGATTGATGCAAACGGTGACCTAGCAGCAGCAGAGTTTCTCCTGAATTATCTCTTGCCGATACTGCCACTCGCTATTCTATTTTTATCTGCTGCTAATAAACCCGCCGTACAGACACGCAACATTGACTTCTTCTACACACTGTTAATTTATTTACTGACGGCTATTGTGATATTAGGCAGCTTTGCGATTGGCGTTATCTGGCAGTTTCACTACCTAAAACTACTTATTTTTGTTGTATTTGGCTTAGCAGCAACACTGGTTGCACTTAGCTGGCTGTGGAACCCTAGCAAAACATTCTCAGGCCTTGAGCTATTAATGTCTCGCTACCTGCTGAGTGTTGGCTTGCCATTTGAGCAGTGGTTAAAAAATATTGCCATACACGCAGAAAAAGAGTTGT
>JBFZCQ010000023.1:0-3976 GCA_041307905.1 Methylotenera sp. | reverse complement strand
CTTTGTGCCAAGCTGCAGGGTTGGTTTTTAAATAGTTGAGCGTATCGTCTGTTTGCCTGGTTCCAATTGGCAGGAGCTTGATGCAGGGAGTTTCATCTTGGTTAAAGTATATTTCTGTCGGGCACATGGTTGTGCGGCCGGCTTCACTGGGCAAAAGCCGCTGGTTGAAGTCTGAGAAAAATAATGCGTTGATTGTTTCAGTTTTTCCGCGTGAGAATTCAGCGAGAAACGCCAGTATCAACTGGTCTTTTTTTAACTGCTCTTTAATGTTGTAGAGTCTTAACTCCTGTACGGCATTGATCTCTTTTACATGCCCGGACCAATCAATATAGGCATCGATTGCCGCAATCAGATTCTCACGCCATTGGCTATATTCTGCTATTTTGGCAGTTAAATTCGAGCTGCTGTTTGCTGATTGATTTAATTCGCCATTTGGCATTTTTTATCCACGTATTGTTAACATCACTCACCTACAGCATAGAAAACAAATTATTTTTTAATGGAACCAGTATCGTTGTGAGTAATAACTGTGCTGCAATAATGAATACCAGCGGACTTAAGTCAAAATTCCCTGCAGGTGGAATGTACTTTCTGAATAGTCGCAGTACCGGATTGGTCAGGTTATGCAAGATTGGCGCAGCGGGTGTATGCGGATTTATCCAGCTTAATACTGCCTGTATCAGTACGGCATATAAGAAAATAGAAATACTAATGCTGACGATACCTATAAGTGCCAAACCCAGCATGACAAGCCAGACGGTGTTGCCTGCGACAAATATCGGAAAGCCATTGAGCAGGAACGTAAAAAAGTTGAGGGCCACCTGTGTTAAATAAGCCAGCAGTAAAGTTGAAATATCTACTTTAGCAAGGCTGGGGATAATGCGTCGCAGCGGTTTAACTGCAAAGTTTGTAACGGTGACGATAAGCTGAGCGAATTGATTTTGAAATGATGCTCGCGTGAGCTGGAAATAGAAACGCAGTAAAAAGGCAATGCTGAGCAGCCCAAGTACTGCTTCCAGTAAAAATAAAATGGCATTGTTAATCATAATATATAGTTCTCTGATTTAAGTCCCAAGCTGGTCTCCAAGCATCGCAGATTTGTCTGCAGCAGCCCTGGCGGCTTTGCTGACGATATCTTTGATGTTACCTGTTTCCAATGCCAGTATACCTTGCTCTGTGGTTCCGCCTTTGGATGTAACCTGCGCACGCAGGGTTTTAATATCGTCTTTGCTTTGTGTTGCAAGCAAGCTCGCACCGGCGAATGTTTCTAATGCCAGCAGTTTTGAAGCTTCGGCATCTAAACCTAGCGCCAACCCTGCATCCTGCAATGCTTCTATAAAATAAAATACATATGCCGGACCACTGCCGGAAATTGCAGTAACCGCATCCATTTTCGCTTCATCATCAAGCCATAATGTTTTGCCGACGGCAGCTAATATGATGTTGGCCTGATCACGCTGGGTTTTGCTTACTTCCGGCATGGCATAAAGTGCTGAAATGCCAGCTCGAATCTGCGCCGGTGTATTCGGCATGACACGCACAATAGCGCTGTAATTTCCGAGCCAGCGTGCAATGTCTTTACTTCTTACCCCTGCTGCAATTGATACAACAAGCTGTGATTTTAAAACAGGATTCAATTTGGCGCATACGTCTTTAAGCTGCTGCGGTTTGACTGCTAAAACAATCACATCAGTTTTGTTAAAGTCAGCATAGCTGTCAGTTGCTTTAACACTGAACTCCTCTGATAGATCAGTACGTTTCTGCGCATCCAGTTCAAGGACTGTAACTGCTGACATATCCAGCCCGTTTTGTTTTAGGCCGCCGATAATGGCGCGCGCCATGTTTCCGCCGCCGATAAAGTTAATTTTCATATGTATATCCGGAGATTCTGTATCTATCACTTGTATTAAATATGTTTGATTTTTTATGTTTTTTTGTGCACTTTAAGTCTGACGAGGTCTGGCACCAAATAATGCCGACCCAATGCGTACAAAGGTGGCACCCTGTGCGACGGCTATCTGGTAGTCATCTGACATGCCGATAGATAGCGTATCCAGTGAAACCCCTCTTTCCAATAACGCATCATAGCACTGCCGAACTTGTTTGAATTGTTCAATTTGCTGCTTTATATCCTTGGTCGGCGCGGGTATCGCCATAAGCCCGCGTAGCTTTAATTTCGGTAACTTTCCGATTTCTGCTGCCAGTGTGGCAATATCTTCAGGTAAAACGCCGCTTTTAGTATCTTCATTGCTGACATTCACCTGAATGCACACTTGCAATGGCGGCAACTCTGCAGGGCGTGCTTCATTTAAACGTTGCGCAATTTTTAAACGGTCTACACTGTGTACCCATGCAAAATTCTGGCTGATTGGCTGGGTTTTGTTGCTTTGTATGGGGCCAATAAAATGCCATTCAATATTCAGGTCTTTAAGTTGAGCCTGTTTGTCCAAGGCTTCCTGCAGATAGTTTTCACCGAATATAACCTGTCCGGCCTGATAAGCCTCACGGATTGCAGATGCCGGCTGCGCCTTGCTTACAGCGACTAATTTGACTGATTGTGCAAATGGGCTGGATGCTTGTGCCGACTGAATTGTTGCTAGAATATCTTGCAAGCGATTACTAATTGTGGTCATAATTCATGAGGCCTAGATTTGTACATATAACAATTAAAAAATTATAACAGGAGCAGGTTGTGGACATTTCAGATTTACTCGCATTTTCAGTTAAAAATAAAGCGTCAGATTTACATCTCTCCGCAGGCCTGCCACCGATGATCCGCGTGCATGGCGATATTCGTAAGATTAATGTGCCGGCGATGGACCATAGCCAGGTGCATGACATGGTTTATGACATCATGAATGATGGTCAGCGCAAGGTGTATGAAGAGAACCTCGAATGTGATTTTTCGTTTGAGATTCCTAATCTGGCGCGTTTCCGCGTCAATGCGTTTAACCATAACCGCGGTTCCGGTGCAGTGTTTCGTACTATTCCATCAAAAATCCTGACGCTGGAGCAGTTGAACTGTCCGGCAATTTTCAAAGAGATTGCAGAAACGCCGCGAGGTATCTGTCTGGTTACCGGTCCAACCGGTTCAGGTAAATCAACCACGCTCGCGGCGATGATTGATTATATTAATGATAATGAATATGGCCATATTCTGACCGTAGAAGACCCGATTGAGTTTGTACATCAGTCCAAAAGATGCTTGATTAATCAGCGTGAGGTTGGTCCGCATACGCTGTCATTTAATAACGCCCTGCGTTCTGCATTGCGTGAAGACCCGGATGTGATTCTGGTGGGTGAGATGCGTGACTTGGAAACGATACGTCTCGCGCTGTCAGCGGCTGAAACCGGCCACATGGTGTTCGGTACTTTGCATACCAGTTCTGCAGCTAAAACCGTAGACCGGATTATTGACGTGTTCCCGGCGGCAGAAAAAGAAATGGTGCGCTCCATGCTATCAGAATCATTACGTTCGGTGATTTCACAGACTTTGCTGAAAACCAAAGATGGTCAGGGTCGTGTTGCTGCGCATGAAATTATGATCGGTACACCGGCTATACGCAATCTGATTCGCGAAAACAAGATTCCGCAAATGTACTCAGCCATTCAGACTGGTCAGAACGTTGGTATGCAGACGTTAGACCAGAACCTGCAGGATCTCGTTAAGCGTAATGTGATTTCAGCTAATGAAGCACGCTCTAAAGCCGCAAATAAAGACTCTATTGTAGGATGATGAGAGGGCATGACGGTAATTGTTGAATAATATCCATGGTTATTTGTTAACCGTAAAACAAAAGTAGTTGAAAGGGAATTAACGTGCAGAGTCAGATGGAAAAAGGTCAGGCCGAAAAGTTTACATTCGATTTATTAAGACTGATGCTGGCAAAAAAAGCCTCGGACATGTTTATTACGGTGGGCTTTCCTCCGGCAATCAAGATTGACGGCAAGGTCACACCGGTCAGTAGCCAGCCCC
>JBFZCQ010000022.1:0-3944 GCA_041307905.1 Methylotenera sp. | reverse complement strand
ACTTGGGTATTAACAGCTAACAGGTAAATAGAAACAACCATCATGACAAATGAGGGTTGAATATGAATTCCATGGCTTCAGTCACTACGCACCGTCAGGACAATCAGGCAGTTTACGTGCTGCATACCTATCCGTTTAAGGAAACCAGCCTGGTGGTAGAGTTGTTCGCACGCGACTTCGGTCGTGTCGCGGCTACTGCAAAAGGTGCAAGGCGGCCACGCTCAGCGATGCGCGGCCTGTTACAGGCTTTTCAGCCCATGTCGGCAACGTGGTCCGGTAAGCAGGAATTGAAAACATTGCATGGCCTCGATTGGAATGGCAGCCTGCTGTTGCTACAGGGTGAGGCGCTCATGTGCGGCTTTTACCTAAATGAACTGCTGTTGCGGCTGCTACCACGTGAAGACCCACATGAAGCACTGTTTGAATATTATGCCGACACCTTAAAAACATTAGCTAGCGGGCCGGACATCGCCACGACCTTGCGCAGGTTCGAACTTAAATTTCTGCAGGAACTAGGATATGCCATTCCGTTGGAGTTTGATGTAAACGCAGAGCCGATATTAGAGTTCCAAAATTATCGTTATGAAGCCGAGCACGGTGCATTTAAATTACAGGATGGAATTGGCCGCTATGATAATGGCGTACAATTATCTGGTAAAACCCTTATTGATATGGCGAATGATCATTACACTCATGTGCAGACCCAGCAACAGAGCAAACAGCTGATGCGCTATCTGTTGGCACATTATCTGGGCGATAAGCCACTACATACAAGGCAGCTACTTATAGATCTACAAGATTTTTAGTTTAATAAAATTAAAAATCAGCAATATCATTTTCTCCCCTTTGCAAGTAGAGAAGGGGTTGGCGCTGCCGCCATAGACGGCTAAAGATTTTAGTACTCCTTTCACACAATTAGGTTATTTTGAAAGTAAAAGAAATGATTAAATTAGGTGTCAACATCGACCATGTCGCGACCATCCGTCAGGCACGTGGCACAAAATACCCAAGCGTAGTGCAGGCAGCTTTGCGCGCTGAACAGTCCGGTGCGGACAGCATTACTTTGCACCTGCGTGAAGATCGCCGCCACATGCAGGATGCCGACATATTCGCGCTGCGTCCCTTGTTACAGACCAAGATGAATCTTGAGTGCGCAGTCACTGATGAAATGATCGATATTGCCTTGCAGGTAGCGCCACAGGATGTATGTCTGGTGCCGGAGCGCCGTGAAGAGCGCACGACAGAGGGTGGTCTGGATGTTGCGGGTAATTTCAGCAATGTGCAAAAAGCGGTGAAGAGACTTGGTGACGCGGGCATTCGTGTTTCACTGTTCATCGGCCCGGATATTGCGCAAATTGATGCAGCAAAAAAAACCGGTGCACCGGTGATTGAGCTGCATACAGGTACCTTTGCCGATGCCGAGCATGAAACGGTAAAAACAGCTGAATTGGTGCGCATTAAAACAGCTGTGATGCATGCGCTGGATTTAGGGTTGGTAGTGAATGCGGGGCATGGCCTGCATTATCACAATGTGCATGAAATCGCTGCCATCAGAGGGCTGGAAGAACTGAACATCGGTCATGCCATTGTGGCGCACGCGCTGTTTGTGGGCTGGGATAACGCGGTGCGCGAAATGAAAGCGCTGATTAAAGAGTTTGCACCTCAATAACTCGCGACAAACACTGCATATGATATTCGGTATTGGCACAGACATTGTTGAAGTTGCGCGCATCAAGGCATCAATTGAAGAGTTTGGTGATGCATTTGCGCAGCGCATACTAGCTGAGAGTGAATTTCCCAGTTATCTGGCGTCTGGTATTAAACCACGCTTTTTGGCTAAACGCTTTGCAGCGAAAGAGGCTTTTTCCAAAGCGCTAGGCACTGGCTTGCGCGCACCGGCAACTTTGCAGAATATCGCTATATCTCATGATGCATTAGGTAAACCGGTGTTGATCTTGGCGCAGGAGTTGCAGGCGTTGCTTCAAAGTAAAAACATCAGCCAGATGCATATCAGTATTAGTGATGAAAAAAATCTGGCTGCTGCCTTTGTGGTGCTGGAAACATGACCTTTAGTAATTTTCCTGTCATTAATGATGATATAGACTTCGCGCGGCGTTTTGGCGGCGTCTCACGTCTTTATGGTGAGGATGGATTAAAAATACTGCAATCGTCACATATCTGCGTGATTGGGGTTGGCGGTGTTGGCAGCTGGGCGGCGGAAGCCTTGGCGCGCAATGCAGTCGGCACGATTACGCTGATTGATTTGGATAATATTGCCGAGTCCAATGTAAATCGCCAGCTACATGCAGTGGATGGTGCTTTTGGTAAAGCAAAAGTGACAGCAATGCGTGAACGTATCCACAGCATTAACCCGCTGGCAACCGTACATGAAATCGAAGATTTCGTGACGCTGGAAAATGCGCATGATATGTTGAGCCGTAATTACGATGGCATTGTTGACTGCATTGATGATGCCAAGGCTAAAATGGCAATCGTGGCTTTCTGTAAATCTAATAATATTCCGATTGTTACCACCGGCGGTGCCGGCGGTCGCCTTGATCCGACCAGAATCAGGCAGGCTGATTTGTCGCTGGTAACTGGAGATCGCCTGCTGGCGAAAGTCAGAAACGGTTTGCGCCGCGATTATGCTTTCCCTAAAGGCGATGACTTAAAAAACAAAACTTCCAAGCGTAAAACTTCATTATTTGGTATCACTGCGATCTATTCTGACGAAAACGTGATTCAGCCGAACCGCACCTGCGAGAGCGATGCAGAAGCTGCTCTGACTGGGCTAAATTGTGCTGGTTACGGCTCCAGTGTATGTGTAACAGCGCCATTCGGTTTTGCTGCGGCTGCGGTACTTTTATCGAAAATACTTGCTGCTTAAACCTGATTTATTTGTAAAAGCTCCGATTTTTTCCGGGTCTTTCATCATTAAAGCTAGCGTTACGTTCTGACTTTGCAACATCATCAGTCTGTAATCTGATTGTTGTATGTGTTACGCTATATTTCATATTCATCATAACTTCATTAAATTGTCATAATTGACGCATAGTATGTTTGAAACTATATTATTGCTAATAACATGCGCACCATAAATTCCCCAATAAAACTTCTGAATCGCGATATTAGTATTCTTGCGTTTAACGAACGTGTCATGAGTCTGGCACAGAATGCTGAATATCCGCTGCTGGAGCGCTTGCGTTTTCTCTCAATTGTTTCATCAAACCTGGATGAGTTTTTTGAGGTGCGAGCGGCCCCACACGTCAATGCGATGCGTGAAGGTGAGCAGCAAAGCGATGTTAACGTTGAGAGTTATCAGGCGATATCGAGAGTCGCACATGCGCTGGTAGATAAACAATATGACATTTTTAATAATGAGTTGATACCGGCACTTGAAGCACAGGGCATTCGTTTAGTATCGCATGGTGACCGCACGCCGGAGCAGAAGCGTTGGGTGTCGCGTTATTTTGAGACAAATGTTCGCCCTCTACTGGTGCCGGTGGCGCTTGATCCTTCCCACCCATTTCCGCAGGTTGCGAATAAATCGCTCAATTTTATCGTGTTATTGGGCGGCACTGATGCCTTTGGCCGGCAAAATAATATTGCTATTGTAAGAGTACCCAGAGCGTTGCCGCGGCTTGTTAAAATGCCAAAAAACCTAAGCGGCAAGCAACAGTTGTTTGTTTCTCTGTCCAGTATGATTCGTGCGCATCTTGCAACTTTGTTTACCGGACGCGAAATGCTGAGTTTTTCGCAATTCCGTGTTACGCGCCATTCAGACCTTGCGGTAGATGAGGAGGATGTGAAGAACTTACGTACAGCGCTGCGTCAGGGCTTGGTGCAGAGAAATTTTGGTGATGCGGTGCGCCTCGAGGTTTCTAACAGTTGCGATGAAAAGCTGGCTAAATTTTTACTAAAGCAATTTGATCTGCCTAAAGAAT
>JBFZCQ010000021.1:0-2554 GCA_041307905.1 Methylotenera sp. | reverse complement strand
CATCAGGGTTTTTGTGATTGGTTTACTCATACCGGCAAACCCTTCTGCAGACGCCTGTTCTCAAAGTCAATACGCAATAGAATTGCCATCGCTATGCAATTCGCCAGAATGCCGCTGCCACCGAATGACAGCAAAGGCAGCGTCAGGCCCTTGGTTGGCAGTAAACCCATGTTCACGCCCATATTGATAATGCCCTGTACGCCAATCCACACACCTAATCCCTGTGCCAGCAAAGCTGCAAAGTAGCGCTCATTCTCAATTGCTTCTTTCGCCATACCAAAAGCACGCAATACAATCCAGGTGAACAAACCCACTACCGTAACAACACCTGCAAATCCGAGCTCTTCTGCAATCACTGCCAGCAGGAAGTCGGTATGCGCTTCCGGCAAGTAGAGTAGCTTCTCTACACTGGCGCCTAAACCTACACCCAACCACTCACCGCGACCAAATGCGATTAGCGCGTGAGACAGCTGGTAACCTTTACCATAGGGGTCTGCCCAAGGGTCCATAAAACCGATTACGCGCTCGAGACGGTAAGGTGAACTCCAGATCAGAAATATAAAGCCGATCACAAGTAGCACAATCAAGCCGCCAAAGATACGGCCATTAATACCACCCAACCACAGGATAGAAATCGAGATCGCAGCGATGACAGCAAATGCCCCGAAGTCTGGTTCTGCCAGCAGTAAACCGCCCACTAGCAGCATCACAAACAGCATCGGCATGAAGCCTTTTTTAAAGCTATCCATCACGGCGGCCTTGCGCACGGTGTAGTCGGCCACGTACATCGCGGCAAACAGCTTCATGAATTCGGATGGCTGCAGATTAATCACAAACAACGACAGCCAGCGGCGGCTACCGCCGACCACACGGCCGACTCCAGGTATCAACACCAGTACCAGCAATGCCAGCCCTACTAAAAACAGGTAAGGTGCCATTTTTTGCCACAATGCAACTGGAATGTTGAATGCTACAAATGCGGCACTCAGACTGATCACAATAAATATGGCTTGTCGCACCAAGTAGTAGCTGCTGTTATTGCCTACGGCCTTATCGGCCTCTGCAATCGCAATTGAAGCTGAATACACCATTACCAGCCCAATACCCAGCAGTATCATAGTGACCCAGAGCAGACCTTGATCATAATTTGGCGCGTTGATACGTTCGCGATTAAGCATGTTCACCATCATGATGATTGCTCCAGTCGTTTAACCGCACTCACAAACACTTCCGCACGGTGCAAATAGTTTTTGAACATATCAAAACTGGCGCAAGCCGGTGACAGCAGTACAGCGTCTCCTGCCTGTGCGAGCTTTCTGGCAATATTTACAGCTTCCGGCAAATCCGCAGCGTGATACAAAGCCACCCCTGTTTCCAGAAGTTCTTTTTCAATCAATGACGCGTCACGCCCTATCAGTACCACAGCACGTGCGTTTTCACTGACCGGCTGTTTCAATGGTGAGAAGTCCTGACCTTTGCCGTCACCGCCCGCGATCAGCACTACTTTTTGCGATAAGCCTGAAAGCGCAGCGCAGGTTGCACCTACGTTAGTGCCTTTAGAGTCATCGAAGTAATCCACATCATCAATATTGGCAACCCACTCTACTCGGTGCGGCAAGCCTTTAAAGTTATATAGCGTTTGAATGATAGGTACGTAATCAATGCCAATTCCACGGCAGAGGGCGATAGCTGCCAGAGCATTGGCGGCATTGTGCAGACCGCTGATTTTAAGGTCACGCACATTCATCAACTCATGCTCACCGCAGCTTAACCAAGCTTCACCGTCTACATTTCTTAAACCGTAGCTATGCTCATCTTCACCAGAATCGAGGCCGAACGTCACTTGCGGCAATTTTGCACGCGCCATCAGCATGCTCCAGGCATCGTCACGGTTCAGCACCTGCAGCTTGGCATTGTAGAAAATACGCGCTTTGGCAATTGCATAGTCCTGCATGCTGGCGTATCTATCCATGTGGTCTTCAGACAAGTTGAGCATGGTTGCAGCATCCACAACTAAATTTGTGGTTGTTTCGAGTTGAAAGCTTGAAAGCTCCAGCACATACACATCTGGGGTTTCCATACCTAAAGCATCCAGCACCGGCAAACCGATGTTGCCGGCTACTATGGTTTTTAAGCCTGCCGCTTTGCACATTTCACCGACTAAAGTCGTCACGGTGGTTTTACCATTAGCACCGGTAATTGCAATCACCTTGGCAGCAGCCGGACGATATTGTGCAAACAGCTCAACATCACCGAAAACGGTCATACCGCGTTGAATTGCTGCCTGGATTTCCGGCTCGCTGAGCGGCACACCCGGGCTGGCTACAACTAAATCCAAACCCGCAAACATAGCAGCAGTAAACGCCCCGGTATACAGCTTTACGTCTGGCAATTCTGCTTTTAACGCTGCCACGCCCGGTGGATTATCGCGTGTATCGGCAACAGACAAGCGTGCGCCTTGGGCGTGTAGCCAGCGCAATACTGATAAGCCGGTATCACCGAGGCCTAGCACTAATACTTGTTTATCTTTTAACGCGATTTTCATGTTTAAAAT
>JBFZCQ010000020.1:0-2893 GCA_041307905.1 Methylotenera sp. | reverse complement strand
TGTTATCTGCCTGATATTGTGCGTTCTGCCACGCCAAAGCGTTGTTATACACAAAACGGCAAGCACCAGCGTACTGACGCATCGCGCGCACTTGCGCTCCGTTCGGCATCAACTCAAACTTGTAGGCTTGCAGGCGTTTCATTGATGTAAGTTATAATGGATCGTTTACTTGTCAAATTTAGTCAAAACCTTGCGCTTATATCCTCGCCATAAATGACAAGGTTTTACGCGCAATCTGATAAAATAGATCAATCATCGAAAGGAGGCTTCTGCCTCCTTTCGATGGTTGATCTTATTCTTTGCATAAAAAAATGACCGCTCCACTCAAATATCTGCAACATTACTCTGTATCGTTACAAGATAAAATAAGGCATCTGCATCAACAGAACCAGCTTGAAGACTATCTTGCGCAACGCTATCCGCAGCCGCACAGCATTCAGACTGATAAGGCTTTATATGAATACAGCTCTGAAATAAAACAGAACTTTCTGCGCAATGCGCCACTGCTGGACAAGGTGCATTATGACAACAGATTAAGCATTGAGCATCATGCACTGGGTCTTAATACTGCGATCTCGCGTGTTCAGGGCGGAAAATTAAAAGCCAAAAAAGAAATCCGGATTTCTTCGTTTTTCAAAGAAACACCGGCCGAATTTTTACGCATGATAGTCGTGCATGAACTGGCTCACCTTAAAGAGCGTAACCACGACAAGGCGTTTTACCAATTATGCCAGTACATGGAGCCAAACTACCATCAGTATGAGTTTGACTGTCGGGTTTACCTGTTTTGGAAAAGTCATAATAAAATCACTAATGACTAGCCCACAGCTTGCTTTTGCGTATCATGAACCAACCAAATATCAGGTAACAAGCCATGGCAATAGCAAGACCTGAAGGCGCATACCATACCAAAGGCACTATCAGGCCAGCCGATACGGTAGATAGCAACATCTGTATGAAAGCCTGCCCGGAAGCTGCAGTACCTCGTATTTTAGGATGACGATCCAGTGCCGCCAGCGATAGTATTGGCATCGCCAACGCCATACCCACATTAAATAATGCAATGGGAGCAATGTTATAAACAGGTTCGGTCGGCAGCATAAAGCAAACCAGCAAATTCAGTATCACCATCAAGAACATCCACCCATAAGCCGCTTTAATAACTTTGCTTTGGGCGTACTTACCGGCCGCTCGCTTAGCCATATAAGAACCCAGCACCATGCCGCACACAGTCGGAATAAACATCCAGCCGAACTGATGATCGCCAAGACCTAAATGTTTTACGAGGAATACCGGACTCGCAAGCACATAGAGAAAAAAGCCGGCAAAGTTGGCGCCCAGAGCAAACACTACATAGTTGAATTCTTTATCTCCGAAAATAACCCGGTAATCTTTAATCACTTGTTTGGCTGATAGAGGTACACGCTTGCCTGCCGGCATAGTTTCAGGTAAGTAACGCATTGCCGCTAGCAGACTGACGCCTGAATACAAGGCTAGAAATATAAAAATTGCCTGCCAGTGAATACCTAGTAGTAACCCGCCAATGATAGGTGCAATGGCTGGTGCAATGCCAAACAGCATCTGTACTGTCGCCATCACACGCTGCGCTTGTGGGCCTGCAAACAAGTCACGCACCATCGCCCTGGCAACTACGTTACCCGCACCGCCGGATAAGCCCTGTAACGCGCGAAAAAACCATAATGTTTCAATATTCGTTGCAAAAGCGCAGCCAATGGATGCAATCACAAAAACACCCAATCCCCATTTAATAGCAGCTATGCGCCCTATTGAATCAGAAATGGCGCCATGCCAGAGTGTCATAATTGCATATGGCAGTAGATAAAACGTGAGACTTTGCTGCAACTGTAACGATGTTGCCTGAAAATCATTTTCCAGAACCGGAAATGCGGGCAAATAGGTGTCAATGGCAAATGGTGCAAGCGCAGCAAGACTCGCAAGGACTACAGATAAAAACAATGGAGATGTATGGCTTTTCAAATGTTTTCTCAAGTAAAAAACGCGCTACAGAACAATCAGCAGCGCGTTGAATTTAACCATAACTTATAAGTGTATGGTTAATCTTGGTAATAAATTAAGGCAATGCGTGGAACTCATCTGTGAGCGATTTAAGTTCACCAGAAATAATTCTCTTAGAGTTTTTATCGTTACGGAACAAAATAGGCTGTGCCGCAATAACCGGGTTTTGTGCATCTTCAATCGCTTTTTCTATCAAATGATGATGTGGTGATTTACTGCATACTGGGTCAGTCGCTTCAGCATCACCTGTGAGCAGGAATGACTGGCAACGGCAACCGCCTAGGTCATTTGCTTTCTCGGAACAACTGCGGCATGGTTCTTTCATCCAGTCGTCACCGCGATATTTGTTGAATGCCGGTGAATCTTTCCAACTCCAGCCCAAGTCTGTGTCTTTTACATTCGGGAACTTCATGTTTGGCAGAACGCGTGCTGAGTGACATGGCAGTACATCACCGTTCGCAGTCACAATCATAAATACTTCGCCCCAGCCATTCATACATTTTTTCGGGCGATCTGAGAAGTAATCAGGTACCACAAAGAAAATCTTCATCTTGCTGCCAGATTTTTCCCTGAACTCATTAGTGATACGTTCTGCTTCTTCAACCTGCTCTCTGGTTGGCATCAACTGGCTGCGGTTCACTAATGACCAGCCATAATATTGTGTATTTGCCAGCTCGATATATTCAGCACCGAGTGCATCAGCCATCTCAAGAATTTCTTTCATATGGCCAATGTTGTAGCGATGAATCACCACATTCAGCACCATTGGGTAACCGTGGCCCTTGATCATGGCAGCCACTTTTTTCTTTAGTTCGAATGTCTTGGTATTGGTGATGAAATTATTAATTTCTTCAGT
>JBFZCQ010000019.1:0-8338 GCA_041307905.1 Methylotenera sp. | reverse complement strand
TCTTTAGCAACTTTTACTTTTTCAGCTTTTTTTGGCGCTGCAGTTTTTGCAGCGCTAGTGGCTAATACAGTTTTTGCGATAGCTGGTTTTGCCCCAGGCTTAACAGCAGTCGTTTTAGCTGCAGGCGTTTTGACGGGTGCTGATTTAGGTGCAGTAGCTTTTGTAACAGGCGCAGTTTTTTCAACTGGTGCGCTTAACGCTGCTGCTTGTACAGGGTTGATTTTTGACATAAAGATACCTTTTCACTCAAATAAACGATGTAAACAGTTTATATCGTTTATATCGTATTGCAAATGAATTTTTTATGACAAAGGTATCAGACTGTCAGTAGCTGCAGTTGCCAGTTGGCCTTTTGCCATGCCAATGTTTCTTCATCTAGCAGGTAATAGGATTGCGGATATTTTTGTGGCCAGTTAGCTGGTAGCGTAAGTGTGACGGTATTGGCGTTTAATTGAATCTTAATACCGCGCAGATTAGGTTTTTTGCGTGCGTGGCACAGAATAACAGCCAGACGTAAGCATAATAATTGCATCACAAATAGGCGATTGGATAAATCTGCTTCCAGACGTTTTATTTTGCCGCGGTGTCCAAGTATCAGTAAGCTTAAGCAGTGCAGTTCACTTAGTGCGAAGCCTTGCGGTTCGGTATGCTCCAGTATGTAGGCGCCGTGCGTATTCATATCCACCGGAGAAATCATGCTGCCGACCTCATGCAACTGTGCCGCCCAGCGCAATTTACGGGCATGGATGAGTTGCTCGCCCGCTGCAAAGTTGATGTTTTCAGTTACTTTTTCAAACAGTTTTACTGCTACATCTGCAACCGTGTTGGCGTGGTTTTGATCCACATCAAATTTTTTAGCCAGTCGGCGTAAGGATGCGTTTCTTAAATCCAGCATGTCGTCTTCACGCGTTAGCATATCGTAAAGCAAGCCGTGCCTTAGCGCACCTTTGGCAACATTCATAGTCTCGATCTGCAAAAACTCAAATACTGCAATCAGCACAGATAAGCCGCCGCCAATCACAGGTTTACGATCTTCACGCAGCCCGTTCAGGCGCAGTCTTTCAGCATTTCGTGCCCGCAGGAGCTCTTCGCGCAGCCAATATAAACCTTCTTTGGTCACAACATCCAAAGGTCTGCCGTATTGCACCAGTACGTCCGCAACTGCGCCTATGGTGCCTGATGCGCCATAGGCAACATCCCAGTGTTTATTGCTGTAATTCGCTCCTAAGGTTTCAAAAATAGATTCAGCTGAAATCTCTGCGCGAGAAAAAGCTTTTTCTGTAAATTCGCCGGCAGGAAAATGTTTCATAGACCATGCCACAGAGCCTACATGCAATGATGCCGTATGGTGAGATGTAAAACCCTGGCCAAGAATAAACTCTGTAGAACGGCCGCCAATGTCAATGACCAGTCTTTTTTCATCAGATTGTGGCAAAAAACGGTTAACCCCCTGATAAATAAGCCGGGCTTCTTCAACACCGGAAATGACTTCTACATCAAAGCCCAGTGTTTTTTTAGCTAATTTAAGGAACACTTCGCGGTTATTTGCTTCACGCAGGGTTTGTGTGGCGACTGCACGCACATGTGATGCATCAAATCCTTGCAAGCGCTCGGCAAATCTTGCCAGACAGCGTAGACCGCGTTCTATGGCCTGTGGCGTGAGATTGCGGTTTTCATCCAGATCGCCGCCCTGGCGTACTGGCTCCTTGATGTACTCAACGCGCTGAATCTGGCCGCCATCCAATCGACCGATTTCCAGCCGGAAGCTGTTCGAACCAAGGTCTATTGCAGCTAGAAGTGCCTTGTCAGCTGGGGTTGCGATTATGTTGTTTTCCATATGGTTTGGCCGATGAGGTTACGCTGCATGTTTAGCGTTTTTTATTTTTAAAACAATATTATTGTTTAATTTTATGATTTTTGTTTGATACTTTGATGACAAAATGAAAATTAATCAATATTTTGCTCGTCTTTATTACGTGATGCTTGAAATTTAATCTGCTTATCCCCACGTAGGGATCAATGTTTTATTTTTTCTAACATCAGGAGCTTAATCTTATGTCCACTGAGGCAGCACAAAAACAGACACACCTAAAAGAATCAATGGCATTCCAGGCCGAGGTTAAACAACTCTTACAGTTAATGATTCATTCTTTGTACAGTAACAAAGAAATCGTATTACGCGAACTTATTTCAAACGCATCTGACGCAGCCGACAAATTTCGCTTTGAAGCGCTGGCCAATGGTGCGTTGTACGAAAATGACAGTGAATTGAAAATCCACATTGCCTTTGACAAAGAAGCGCGTACGCTGACGATTACTGATAACGGTATCGGCATGAGCCGAGATGAAGTCATCAGCCATATCGGCACGATTGCCAAATCAGGCACCAAGGAATTCTTTAGTGCGCTTACCGGCGATCAGGCCAAAGACGCCAATCTGATTGGTCAGTTTGGTGTGGGGTTTTACTCAGCATTTATTATTGCCGATAAAGTCACTTTAACTACACGCCGCGCCGGTGCTGCTGAGGCCGTGCGTTGGGAATCAGCCGGCGAGGGCGATTACACCCTGGAAGATGCAGATAAAGCCAGTCGCGGAACCGAAATTGTTCTGCACCTGCGAGAAGGTGAAGATGAATTCCTGAATGACTGGAAATTGAAGTCGATTATACGCAAGTATTCAGACCACATCATGCTGCCTATTGTGATGAAAAAGACAGAGTGGAAAGATGGCGCTGAGGTTAGAACTGATGAAGATGAAACCGTCAATAAAGCCTCTGCCTTGTGGGCACGCAGCAAAAATGATATTACTGAAGAAGAGTATCAGGAATTCTACAAGCATGTTTCGCATGACTTTGAAAATCCGCTGGCCTACACGCATAGCCGTGTAGAAGGCAAGCAGGAATATATCTCACTGCTTTTTATTCCAGGCAAAGCCCCGTTTGACCTTTATGACCGCGAGCGTCGTCATGGTATCAAGCTATATGTGAAGCGCGTGTTTATCATGGAAGATGCAGAAAAACTTATGCCGCAATACCTGCGCTTTGTGCGCGGTGTAATTGATACTTCTGATCTGCCATTAAATGTGTCGCGCGAGATTTTGCAATCCAGCCGTGATGTAGAAGCGATTAAAGCAGGTTCAGTGAAAAAAGTACTGGGTTTGCTAGAAGACATGGCTGAGAACAAACCGGAAGATTACGCAAAATTCTATAAAGAGTTTGGTCGTGTGCTCAAAGAAGGCCCGGGTGAAGACTTTGCCAATAAGGAAAAAATTGCAGGACTGCTGCGCTTTGCCTCAACCAAAGCCGATACAGATGTGCAGGATGTTTCATTGAAAGATTATATCTCACGCATGCAGTCGGAGCAGGATGTGATTTATTACATTACCGCTGACAGCTTTGCAGCAGCGCAACACAGTCCGCACCTGGAAATTTTCCGCAAAAAAGGTATTGAAGTATTGCTTATGAGTGACCGCGTGGATGAATGGTTGCTGGGTAGCTTGACTGAGTTTGAGGGCAAGAAACTGCAATCGATTGCTAAAGGCGACTTGGATTTAGGCAAGCTTGAATCTGAGACTGAAAAAGAGATTCAGAAAAAAATCGAAGAAGAAGCCAAAACGCTGGTGGAAAAAATTAAGCAGACTCTGGGTGAGCAGGTCAAAGATGTGCGTGTGACCCATCGCCTGACTGATTCACCTGCTTGTCTGGTGAGTGATGAGCATGATTTGTCTGGCAACCTTGCGCGTATCCTGAAATCAGCTGGCCAGAAAGCACCAGAAACCAAGCCGATTTTGGAGATCAATCCTACGCATAAACTGGTGAAACGTATTGAGGCAGAAAGCGCTGATGACGTATTTTCTGATCTTGCGCATGTACTGTTTGATCAGGCCTTGCTTGCAGAAGGCGGCATGCTAGAGGATCCGGCCTGTTTTGTGAAGCGTATGAATAGCTTGATCAGCTAAATTTAATAGCTAGAACAACCGCCCAGCTTAGGCCCGGCGGTTTTTTATTGATATAAGTGCTTTTAAATATTTTCTTTCAAATAGTAACTTTCCATTAACAGTCAGTTAGTTGGCTTAATTTTTGCTAAAATACAAAACATAATACATAAAAGACTGAATAAAAATGAAAACGCCACCTGAAACCAAAAAAACTCCATCAAAAAGCCCAAAAAGAAACCCTAAAAATAAAATGACGACAGATATTAAACTCCCGCCACTCAAGCAGGCATTGCAGCAGCACTTGATTTTCTCTACATTCAAGACCAGCGATGCTGCAACAGCACGTGACTGGTATGAGGCGGCAAGCTACGCCGTGCGCGACCATGTGGTTGAACGTTGGGTTAAAACGGCAGAATCTTATTATCGAGATGATCCAAAGCGTGTTTATTATTTGTCGCTGGAGTTCTTAATCGGGCGCATGCTCAGCAATAGTGCACTGAATTTGGGCATCAATGATGAGTTGAAAGATGACTTGTCGGCTTTAGGTCGTAATCTGGAAAACGTAGTAGAGATAGAAAATGATGCTGCGTTAGGTAATGGCGGTCTGGGGCGACTCGCTGCTTGCTTTCTGGATTCAATGGCGACCATGGATATTCCGGCGGCTGGCTACGGTATTCGTTACGAGTACGGTATGTTCAGACAAAGTATCGAGAATGGACAGCAGGTTGAAAACCCTGATAACTGGCTGCGTTACGGCAATATCTGGGAGTTCCAGCGTCCTGAGGCACATTACAACATCAAGTTTTATGGTCATGTTGTGAAGTATCAGGAAGATGGCAGTGAGGCACAGCGCTGGATTGATGCCGAGCATGTGGTTGCAATGGCCTACGATGTGCCGGTGCCTGGTTACGGTACTGAGACTGTAAATAATTTGCGTTTATGGGCTGCCAAAGCAGCACGCGAATTCGATTTGCGTCACTTTAATGATGGTAACTACGAAAGAGCGGTTCAGGAGCGAAACGCTACTGAGAGTATCTCTAAAATCCTTTACCCAAACGATGTCTGTGAAATGGGCAAAGAACTGCGTCTGAAACAGCAGTACTTTTTTGTTTCAGCTTCTATTCAGGATATTCTTCGTCGTTTCTTGACTACGCGTGAAATTAAAACACAAGAAGATTGGAAAATTCTTCCTGAAAAAATTGCAATTCAATTGAATGATACGCACCCCGCTATCGGTGTTGCAGAAATGATGTATCAATTGGTGGATGAACATCACTTGCCTTGGGATTTTGCCTGGACCCTCGTAGGTAAGATTTTTGCCTATACCAACCACACGCTGATGCCGGAAGCGCTCGAAACTTGGTCGGTTGATCTGTTTGGCCGTTTATTACCGCGCCATCTGGAAATTATTTATAAGATCAATCATGAGTTTCTGCACATGGTGAATCACCACTTCCCGGGTGATGTAGATCTGCTGAAACGCGTATCGATTATTGATGAAAGCCATGGCCGTCGCGTACGTATGGCGCACCTTGCCGTAGTTGGCAGCCACATGGTAAATGGCGTTGCAGCACTACATAGTGAGTTGCTGAAAAATACACTGTTTGCGGATTTTGATAGGATTTATCCGGGCAAGATGACTAACGTCACTAATGGCATTACGCCGCGCCGCTGGTTAAATCAGGCTAATCCTGGTCTCACCAGCCTGATTGAAAAAGCCATTGGTTCAGACTTTAAAAAAGACCTGACGCATATTAAGAAAATTACGCCGCTGGCAGATGATGCTGATTTCAGGAAATCCTTCGCGCAGGTTAAGCAGGCTAACAAACTAAGATTAGCGGAAAAAATTGAAAAAGTGACCGGTGTTAAACTGAATACCGAGAGCCTGTTTGATGTGCAGATTAAGCGTATTCATGAATACAAGCGCCAGTTGCTGAATGTGCTGCATGTAATCACTTTGTATAACCGCATTCGTCGCGGCGAGTTGGGCATTACGCCGCGTACTGTCATTTTTGGCGGTAAAGCAGCACCTGGTTATGCAATGGCTAAACAGATCATTCGTCTGATTAGTGATGTTGCTGCGATTGTGAATGAAGATGTCGTGGTTGGTGACCGTTTGAAAGTGGTGTTCTATCCTAACTATGAAGTTTCAGCTGCAGAAATCCTGTTTCCTGGTAGTGATCTGTCTGAGCAGATTTCAACGGCAGGCACTGAGGCGAGCGGCACGGGTAACATGAAGATGGCTTTGAATGGTGCGCTGACTATCGGCACTTTGGATGGTGCAAATGTAGAAATTATGGAAGAAGTCGGCGACGAAAATATCTTTATTTTTGGGCTGACAACACCGCAGGTTGCCGAGATGAAAGCCAATGGCTACAACCCGCGCGATTATTACAACAGTAACCCTGAGTTGAAACAGGTGCTGGATATGATTGCAACGGGCTACTTCTCTGTAGAAGAGCCGGGACGTTACCAGAATGTAATAGATAACCTGCTAAATAATGACCAGTATTTATTGCTGGCAGATTATGCAAGCTATATTGAAACGCAGGATAAAGTTGGCAAGTTATACCAGAATCGCAGCGAATGGATGCGCATGGCAATTCTTAACGTAGCGAACATGGCTAAATTTTCAAGTGACCGTGCGATTGGCGATTATGCCAAAAATATCTGGCATGTAAGCTCTAGTTCTAAATAGGCTAAGTAGTATTTCAATAAAATTTGATTGTAATAAAACAATCAAATTGTTTTATAGCTTAGCGTAAATATTAATTGTTAGTCTTGCATTAACAGCTATTTGCGCTAAGCTATAATTTCGTGTACTACTTAGTCATTGGAGAATTTCATGCTACGTTTTTTATTTGCATTTTTAACCTTTGCGTTTTTTGTTACACATGCCAATGCGTTAAGCGTTAGCGATTTATCCAATAGCGAAACCAGCAGTGGCCTTAAAACAGCTTTAATTCAAGGCGCAGAAAAAGCGGTGGGTCAATTAAGTAAAACGGATGGCTTTTTCGGTAACAAGGAAGTCAAAATTCCATTGCCGGATGCTCTGAAAAAAACTGAAAAAGCCATGCGTATGTTTGGGATGGGCAAACAGGCAGATGAGTTGGTGCTGAAAATGAATCGTGCGGCAGAAGCTGCAGTGCCGGAAGCCAAAGCTCTGCTTATAGATTCAGCCAAAAAAATGACAGTAGCTGATGCCAAAACCATTTTGACAGGTGGTGATGATGCTGCAACGCAATACTTTAAAAAAACCACCTCAAAACAGATGACAGATAAGTTTTTGCCCATCGTTAAAAAGGCTACTGAAAATGTGCAGCTCGCACAGCAATACAATAAATATGCAGAAATGGGTAGTCAGTATGGTTTGGTTAAAAAAGAACAGGTGAACCTTGAGCAATATGTCACGCAAAAAACGCTGGATGGCGTTTACCTGATGATGGCGAAGGAAGAAGCCGCAATCCGCAAAGACCCGATTGGTCAAAGCAGTGCTATACTCAAAAAAGTGTTTGGGGCATTAGGCAATTAAATTTCGCAGCAATGTTGAGATGCAGGTACTTTATTCCTAGATACAAAGTGCCTGTTTTTAATTCAAAAAAATGACGATATAAACCCTATTTATGTCGCCATTTAAGCGGCCTAATTGCCGCTAATCTGTTAAAATTCAGCTTTATTTAAAACATTGATAATCAGCTGAGTTTTAATGAGCCAATCTAAATCTACCCCTCAAATGATTAGCCTGCGCGGAAGCGCTGCTTTATCTCCATTCCGTATTGAAAAAATCCAAACCAAGCTGGATGAAGTGTGCCCGAATATCGGCCATGTTTATGCTGAGTTCTGGCATTTTGCGTGGGTGGAAAGTGAGCTTGCAACCGAGCAGAAAAATACGCTTAATCAGATTCTGACTTATGGCCCAAAAATGCAGGCTGAGAACCCTGATGGTGAGCTGATACTGGTGCTGCCGCGCGTGGGTACCATTTCACCATGGGCTTCACGTGCGACCGATATTGTGCAGCACTGTGGTTTGCCTGAAGTTCAGAGAGTAGAGCGTGGTATTGCGTACTATGTTAAAGCTAAAAATGGTCAGCCATTGAGCGTTGCCGAGCGCCAGCTGCTGTTGCCGCTGATTCATGACCGCATGACTGAATCCGTGTTCCCGTCTTTTGAAGATGCAGCCAAGCTTTATCATACCGATGCACCAAAACCATTATGTACTGTAGATATTCTGCATGGCGGTAAGGCTGCGCTTGATCAGGCCAATAGCGATATGGGTCTGGCGCTGTCGCCTGATGAAGTTGATTATCTGTTCGACAACTTTACTAGAATGCAGCGTAATCCGACTGACGTTGAACTCATGATGTTTGCGCAGGCAAACTCCGAGCATTGTCGACATAAGATT
>JBFZCQ010000018.1:0-3517 GCA_041307905.1 Methylotenera sp. | reverse complement strand
ATGCTGGCATCTATAAATAGAATTAATTGCCGATCCTTCATATCCATGGCGTGTTCTACTTGTAATTGAAACTCTTCCAGCACTTCGAATTGTGCTGCATTGCCTGTTTCGATTAACCATGATTCAAGCTGACGCAACAACAGCGGACCGAGTGCATCGTCACCACGTGATTCGTTACCAACGGCAAAAATTAAAATCGGTGCAATCATTTTAAGTGGTTGATAATGAAGTGCTGATTATACCTTCGCTTGAGCGAGCCAGACTGGACAGGTTATTACCTGCAGCATCTAATACTTCTATTTCTAGTGGCATTTTACCTAACGCATGTGTCGCACATGATAGGCAAGGATCAAAAGCACGAACAGCCACTTCAATGTGATTGAGCAAGCCTTCAGTGATTTCATGACCATGTAAATATTGCTGTGCAACGCGGCGTACCGCTTCGTTCATGGCTTGATTGTTATGTGTGGTCGATACAATCAGATTGCACATGGTTACAAGATCGTTTTCGTCAACGCGGTAGTGATGGATAAGCGTGCCACGCGGTGCTTCAATCACGCCAACGCCCTCAAAGCCACGTTCACCTGTGACCATTAAGTCGCTGCCCATAATGTCATTATCATGCAGGAGATCTTTGATCATTTCGACCGCATGTAGCATTTCGATCATACGTGTCCAGTGGTAGCTAAGCGGTGCGTGCATTGGCATTACGCCGCTATACTCAATAAAATCACGTCGTTCGATTTCAGCGAACGTTGTCGGGATGAAATCACAGTTCTGAATACGTGACAGTGGCCCAACGCGATACCAGCCTTTTTCTTTACCCATAGACTTTAGGTAAGGAAACTTCATGTAGCTCCAGCTTTTGACTTCTTCTTCAATAATTTGCGTGTAATTTTGGTAATCTACGCCGTCAAATAGAATGTTTCCGCTTTCGTCACGTGCACGTAACTGGCCATGATACAAATCCAGTCCACCATCAAAGCCAACCATTGACATGAAGTTAGCGCGGAAAGCCCCAAAACTATTATAAAGCTCTGGGTTTTTGTGGTGCATCTCTTTGACCAGATGCACTGCACCGCGCGCCCATGACACAATTTGATAGATATCTTTGAGCAACTCATCACGCTCCGCTAAGCTGAGCGATTTATTTACGCCACCCGGTACTGCACCAGTGCCATGTATGCGTTTGCCAGACGTGAGGCGAATCACCTCTTGGCCAAATTTACGTAACAACACGCCTTGTTTGGCAATTTCAGGATGCTTTTCTGCCACGCCCATAATATTGCGTTTAGCCATGTCGCTATCAAAACCGAAAAGTAAATCAGGTGAGGACAGGTGAAAGAAGTGCAGCGCATGTGAGTGTAGAATTTGTCCATAATGCATTAAACGACGCATTTTTTCTGCTGTAGGGGTTAAATGTTTTGCACCTACAATCGCATCTAACGCTTTACTGGCTGCAAGGTGGTGGCTGACTGGACAAATGCCGCATAAACGCTGCACCATAACCGGCACTTCCCAATAAGGACGGCCTTGAGTAAATTTCTCAAAGCCGCGAAACTCGACAATGTGTAAGCGCACTTGGTGCACTTTATTTTTATCATCGAGCAGAATGGTGACTTTCCCATGTCCTTCAACCCGAGATAATGGATCAATAGCTACGCGGCGCAGATTTTCGGGATTGGTAGCTGTTTCTAATGCAAATGACATGAGCGTTCCTTTAAACTTACAATAATGATTGGGTCAGCATTACGATTAAATCAACTTCTTTGTTGGTTTAATTTAGACCAACAAACGGCATGCGTTTTAGTCATAATGAATAAGACCGTGGCCAAGTTCTGGCTCACGGCCAGCAATCAAATCTGTCAGTACTTTCCAAATTGCATCGCCAGAAGGCGGGCAGCCGGGAATAAAATAATCAATCTTGACAACTTCATGAATCGGGTGCACTTGATCTAGCGGCAAAGGTAATTCAGGGTCGTTAGGAATAAAGCCATCAACTAGACCATGTTGCGCGTGATAAACCTCTTCCAAAATCATGGCTAATGAAAGATGGTTGCGCTGTGCCGGCAATCCGCCATTAATAGCACAAGCGCCTACTGCGACCAGTATCTTGCAGTTGGCACGAAACTCTCGAAGCACATGCACGTTTTCGGCGTTACACAAGCCGCCTTCTATCAGACCGATATCACAAGGACCGCAATTTTTAATGTCAGTTAACGGCGAGCGGTCGAAGTCTGCCAATTGCATCAGGTCAAACAGGCGCTCATCAATATCAAGAAGTGACATGTGGCAACCGAAACAACCGGCCAGCGTGGCAGTTGCGATTTTTAATTTTGGTTTAGCTAATGGCGTAGTTTCAGTTGTAACATTCATCTTAAGCGCCTTTCACATCAGGGTGAGATGTAGCGCTAATAGGCTGCTCATCGAATCTGCGCTTTCCGATTGGCACGGCAAAACCAACACGTTTTTTGATGATTACGCCAACTGGGCACACATGCGCGGCCTTGTCATCACCACTAAAATCGGTATCAGCAAGCTGACCAGATTTTGAATTGACGATGAGGTGAGTCTTAATACCACGTCCTGCTAAGGAAAATACATTCTTGCCATCAACATCGCCACTTGCTCGAACACACAAAGAACACAAAATGCAGCGGTTAAAATCAAGCAGATATTCCGGATGTGATGCATCGAGCGGACGATCAGGGAAAAAGTGGTCGAAATGTGGCGACATCATATTGAGTTCGTAAGCGGTTGCCTGCAACTGACAATCACCACTTTTTTCGCACGATGGGCAGAAGTGGTTGCCCTCAACAAACAGCATCTGCAACAAGGCGCGACGCTCATCGTTAACTTGCTTGGTATTACTCTCAACAATCATATCGGCTTGAGCTTGCTGAGTGCACGAGGCGGATTCTTTACCATTAATATTTACAGTGCAAATTTTGCATGAGCCATGCGGCTTGAACTCAGGATTAAAACATAAGTGCGGAATATACTCGCCAGCGACCATGGCCGCCTGAATAATAGTTTGCCCTTCACAAAAAGGGATGGTTTTGCCATCCAATGTGAAAGTGCCTTGTTTATCGATAAGTTTGATTTTGTTATTTTGAGACATGTTTACGCTCCAAATGGGCTCCTGTGTCATCGCGCCCTGTCATTTGACGTGCTTGAGTTAAGGCGGAATCAAGATCGAAAGCGGGAAAAAATTCTTTGTGAAGTAAATGTTTATCATAGGCTGGGCGAAACTTGGCAATGGTATCGAGTACAGGATTGCAAGCCGAATGCCCTAAGCCGCAATGACTTGTAGATAATAGCAACACATTCAATTTTTCGATTTCCGCAAAATCGTAAGGTGAACCATGACCATGCGCTAATTTGTCCATCATGTTAGACAACAAAGAGGTGCCTACGCGACAGGGAGTGCAAAAGCCACAACTTTCATGTTTGAAAAAATGCACAAAGTTACGCGCCACTTCAAACATGTCACGACTTTCATTAAATACCATAAAGG
>JBFZCQ010000017.1:0-4207 GCA_041307905.1 Methylotenera sp. | reverse complement strand
GCTTCGCCTTTGTCATCGGCTAACGCCAACAGAAACATCTCACTCGCGATGTAAGCATCACCGCGTTTCTGTGAAAGCTTATCGGTTACGTTAAGCAAGTTATTCAAATCACGTGAAATCGCAACCTCACCGCCAGCATCAGCAGATTTCGGCAGATTGGCTATTGCCGCATTCAAGCCGATTTTAAGCTGATTAAGCTGCACACCCGCACGTGCCAGCAGCGACGCAGTACCACCATCATCCTGATTCAGCAATGCCAGCAGCAAGTGCTGCGGCTCTATCGCGGTGTTATCCGCACCCAATGCAATGCTTTGCGCATCGCTGATAGCCTGCTGGAATTTAGTCGTTAATTTATCAAAGCGCATATTGACTCCAATTTATAAAATTTACCAATAGAAGCACTGACCAAAATACGAATAAATCTGCGCTTCCTAATATTTACTTAGGTCTACTATGGGGTTGATTAAACGCTTTTCAATATATAATTAGCTTTATAAATATTTTTGTAAATTCTTGACCAATTTACCCTTCACAATCATCTATTTAATGCACGGAGTGAGTTCTTGCTAACAACCAATTCGACCGCCGATGAAGCCATACCTAATTCAGCATGGACCATTCTGGATACGGAAGATCAATGGCAGGAATTCAGCGAACCATTCGGCGACAATACTGAGCCGGCGCTAGTACAGTCAAATCTGCTGCTGGATGGTTTACGCTGCGCAGCCTGCTCAGGCATCATCGAAGAGGGCCTGAAGTCATCTCCTGGCGTAGTAAGCGCTCGCGTCAGCATGTCTAAAAGACGTGCCGTTGTTGTGTGGTCTCCCTCAGAAACCCGCCCATCAAAGATCCTGAGTACCGTGCAGGCTTTAGGTTACAGTGCAAGCCCCGCCACACAGCACGAGAGCGACCTGGAAGTCATCAAAAAACAACGTGCCGCATTCTGGCGCTGGATGGTTGCCGGGTTCTGCATGATGCAGGTCATGATGTACGCGAGCCCGACTTATTTCACTGAACCAGGCGAAATTTCAGCAGATATATTACATCTACTTAATTGGGCATCATGGCTACTCAGTCTACCGGTACTGCTGTTCTCGAGCAGCTCGTTTTTCAGCAACGCCCTGCGCGACCTCCGAATGAAACAGATCAGTATGGATCTGCCGGTTGCACTAGGCATTGTGATCACTTTTGTTGTAAGCTCAGCCGCTACTTTCGAGCCGAATAGCTGGTGGGGTCACACTGTTTATTTTGACTCTCTGACCATGTTCGTGTTCTTTCTGCTGTCAGCTCGCCTGATTGAAGTAAAACTGCACCGCAAAACAATGGGCGCACTGGAGTCTCTGGTAAGCCGCATCCCTGAAAATACAGAGCGGCAAAATGCAGATGGCACCTACACCCGCGTATTAAATACCAAGCTCAAAATTGGCGATATCGTGCGCGTCAATCTAGGTGAGGCTTTTCCGGGTGACGGCAAGCTTTCCAACGGCAGCACCAGTGTTGATGAGTCACTGCTCACCGGTGAATCAACGCCTATACATAAGAATCAGGGCGATGACGTAATCGCCGGTAGCTACAACCTGCGCCAGCCAGTAGATATCGTACTTGAAGCGATCGGTGCTTCCACCAAGTACGGTCAGATTGTAAACCTGATCAATCAAGCCGCGATTGAAAAACCGAGATTATCCAAATTAGCAGATCGTGTTGCACGGCCATTTCTGATCTTTGTGATTTTTAGTGCTGAGATTGCCGCTGCGCTGCTATGGGATGTTGACCGCGGACGTGCACTCATGACCGCCGCAGCGGTACTGATTGTGACCTGCCCATGTGCGCTTTCTTTAGCGACGCCTGCCGCCATGCTTTCCAGCGCCAGTGCATTCGTGAAACGCGGCATTCTGATTAAACGCTTGCAGGCGATTGAAAACATTGCCGATATTGATACAGTTATTTTTGATAAAACCGGCACCCTTACTGAAGATCACATCGAAATTAAAGCCATCCAACATAAAGCAGGCTTATCAGAAGCCAGTGCGCTCGCTTTAGCTGCTTCAGTTGCACAGCATTCGTTCCACCCGGTTTCACGAGCACTGTTTAAAGCATATCAAGCACAGGAGCAAACACCGCTGGCACTTGAGATAGATAATATTCAGGAAACAATAGGTGCCGGCGTCAGTATCGGTATCAAAAAATTCTCTGCGAATGATGCCTTTAACCAACCTAAACTAATCAGCGGCCAACTAAAGTTAGGCTCAGCCCAATTCTGCGGTGTGGATGAAGTTAACCTGCACATGCAGCAAGTACATATGGCTGATAACAACGGCTGGCTGGCAAGTTTCACGTTGCAAGAAGCAATTAAACCACATGCGGCGCGAACCATACAGCAGTTGAAAGATGCAGGGATCAATATAGAACTGCTATCAGGCGACCGTTCTAATGCTGTAGAAAATACTGCCAAAGAAATTGGCATTTCGCATTACCAATCCGGGTGTAATCCAGAAGACAAACTTGTACGTCTGCAAACCCTCAAGCAACAGGGCAAAAAAGTACTCATGGTAGGTGACGGCCTGAATGACGGCCCGATACTGGCAAGTGCACATGTTTCCATCGCTATGGGTAAAGGTGTTCCGCTCACCCTGGCACATGCCGACTATATCTTTTTAAATGGCGATATCAGCCAGATACCTTACCTAATTCGCCACGCCAAGCACACAATGAAAATTATAAAAGAAAATATCGCCTGGGCAATTGTGTACAATTTAATCAGCATACCGCTTGCGTTCTTTGGCATACTGTCAGCCTGGCTCGCTGGCTTGGGCATGGCAGTTAGTTCACTAATTGTTGTGGTGAATGCTTTGCGTCTAACTAAATTTTCAACCGCAAATTTAACTACAGAAAAAACCAACCAAAAGGTCTGATATGGACATCCTATTTGTACTGATACCACTCTCTGTGATCATAGCTCTAGTAGTACTTGCGGGACTATGGTGGGCCGTTTATCGTGGCCAATTTGAAGATATCGAAGACGAAGGCAAGCGTATTCTGGAAGATGACGATTAATTTTATTTACTCAAATTACGTCTGATATTTTGTTGTCAAATTAATTTTCCGCATAACGAACGAAGCAAATACTCAATCACTGATAAAAACTATAAAAGAAACAGACTATGGATTTCGCCAGCATCATAGACATATTTTTTCACCTTGATAAACATCTGGAGGCAGTCGCTTCCTCCTATGGCATCTGGATTTATGCCATACTATTCGCAATCATTTTTATAGAAACAGGCGTTGTTGCCATGCCGTTTTTGCCCGGAGACTCGCTTCTTTTTGTTGCAGGCGCAATTGCAGCGATTGGCGGCATGAGCCTGCCGGCACTGATGATTTTACTCACAATCGCTGCAATTGCAGGCGATGCAGCAAATTACTCCATAGGCAGATGGTTTGGGCCAAAAGTATGGTCTTGGGAAAACTCACGCTGGTTTAATAAAGATGCTTTTAATAAAACACATGATTTTTATGAAGAATACGGGCCAATCACGATTGTTGTCGGCCGCTTTCTGCCTTTCATCCGCACTTTCACTCCATTTGTAGCTGGAGTTGCAGACATGACTTATCCGAAGTTTGCTTTTTACAATATTATTGGCGGCGTACTCTGGGTATGCGGCCTGACCGGATTAGGATTTCTGGTTGGCAATCATCCATGGGTGAAAGCAAATTTCTCACTGGTTGCCTTGACGTTGATTATCATACCTACACTACCTTCAATCTGGGTCGCAGCGAAACATTTCATTAAATCGCGTCTTTAATATTTAGCATTCGTGAGCGTTTGTTCGTGGATGCTAAACTCAGCGATTGCCTCATTTAAAGTATTGACCCTTTCACTTCAGTGCTCTCTATAGTTAAATCATAGGCACTACAGCCGAATCTAGGGTTTTCTATTCTGATGAGTTGATTTCGAGACAGCACCCTATCAGAACGTCTCTTAATTACCCGCAAAACTAGGTAAGTATTTTATTCCTCTAGCTCCCCATATCCCCTCCAGCATAATCACCTGCTCTCATCTAAGGGTTGGCCCTTATACCCTTCTGTTCCAAGATGCCTTAAGTTACATCTAGTGCTAAGCAACGTCCTTCTGGCAAGTGTTCAGGCTAAATATTAATAGGGTACTTTTAATAAATTGGTATACAGCCTGAATCGTCATTAATAAAGA
>JBFZCQ010000016.1:0-2722 GCA_041307905.1 Methylotenera sp. | reverse complement strand
ATTTTCCAACGTAATTTCGAAATAATTAAAAATTTATCAAAATTCAGTAGTTTTATTCCAAATTGGTGCCGGCACCAGACTAAAACATCAAATCAAACCATGCTCAACAGGCAAAACTGTAGATGTTATATGGCCTTTCCCCGTACCTATGCCAAAATAATCCATATAGACGTTCATACACATCAAGCTATCCAAAATGTGCAGCACAGTGCTAAATTTTCATATCAGTAACAATTTGGCTGTACTGACTCGCGCATAGTCACGTCGCCATCATTATTAGTCGTTGGCATAGCTTACCTAAGCGAAATATAAAAACGGGAGCCAAGGCTCCCGTTTTTATTTATAACTAATCATAGATACACAAAAGCTCGATTAATAACTTTCATGCATCCATAAAATAAAACTTTTAGTTCACTGCATCTTTCAGTGCTTTACCAGCAGTAAAGCCAGGTGCGTTTGAAGCTGCGATTTTCAACTCTGCGCCAGTACGTGGATTGCGGCCTGTACGTGCAGCACGTTTACCAACTTTAAATGTACCGAAACCGATCAATGTTACTGGATCACCTTTTTTTAAAGATTGTGTGATGCTGTCAGTAATCGCATTAAGCGCTTTTGCTGCATCTGTTTTTGTTAAGCCAGCTTGCTCTGCAATTTGGGCAATCAATTCTTGTTTATTCATGGATAGTATTCCTGATTAGTTAAGACGAATATTAATCAAATCTCAAAATTATGCGAAATGCATCTGCTTCACATAACAATCCCCATCATAACCCGTGTTTATTAGCTTGAATAGAATGTGTGGGCAATAAATCGTCAAAAAACCATATTTAATGCGCCTGTGAACGTCGTGGCCAACACAAATTGAACCTAAATGCTGTTTTAAGCATCAATATATAGAATCTATCAAAGTTAAAATTTTGACGTATTGACAATCACATCACAGCATCTAAACACTAAACCAAGTTCTGCCTCAGAGGGTTTTTATGAAGCAAACCATTTTTTATCTAGTTTTATTGGCAAGTCCTGTCAGCGCATTTTCACAACCCAATATTGCAGATTTACTAAGACTGAATGAATCGATTGTGCATGTCAGCGTTGACCTCGGTAACGGTAACACTGGAACAGGCACTGGCGTCGTGGTAAGCAATCAATATGTTGCAACCAATTGTCATGTACTGGCTAACGCGCATGGTGCCAATATTGCAAAATACGGTGATGGTTATCAGCCGATTGCCATGAAAGCAGATTGGAAACATGACTTGTGTTTACTTAAATTTGATAAGCTGCCGTTCAAGCCAGTGCCTATGCGCGATAGCTCGACGCTGATCCATGAAGAAGAAATTTTTACAATAGGTTACCCCAGCGGCAATAACGTACCGCAACCTTCTTACGGCACTATAAAAGCAACCTATCCACTTGATGGCAATCTGATCATTCGTTCCGATGCAGCCTTTGCGCTCGGATCCAGCGGCGGCGCAATGTTTGACCAGAATTTTAATCTGATCGGCGTTACCAGTTTTAAAAACCCGGGGCCAAACTCTTTCTTTTACAGCATGCCGACAGACTGGATCAAGCGCCTGTTCGACTCACCAGACCTGATATCATTAAAAACCAGAGAACAACCATTCTGGGCGCTGCCAAATACTGAGCACCCATATTTGATGCAAGTGGTGGTACCTTACCAGAATAAAGAATGGCAGCAACTAAAAAAAATCGCCGAGCTATGGACAATTGCACAACCCCAATTAGCCGATGCCTGGTATTTTTTAGGAACCGCTGAATTTGAATCGCATCAGATTACCGAAGCGAAAGATCATCTGAATAAATGCATGGCATTAAATAGCCGTCATCTTGATGCAATGCTGACGTTATCAAAAATTGCGCTGCTTGAAAAAAATGCTTCTGACCTTGAACAAATTATTCGTTTGATAAAGCCTCTGGATGAAGCTGAAGCTGAGCAGCTGTCGATGAAGGTCTACGCATTAAAAAGCTAATAATCCCGAGTTGATTGAAATGATTGTTTATTATTCTTAGTCTATAGATTTTATTTTTTAACGTATTGCCAATAAACAGGCTTATTAGATTCAGGTTCAAAAACCAGCATATCAGCCCGCTTCAGCTTTTCAAGCGCTTCATCCACTGAAATATGCAGCTCAGATGCGTTCTTGACGGCAATCGGTTCAGAATATTTCAACCATGCCGAACTCTGATAGAAGTCATGATCGGCCATGCAGCGAACCACTACATTCGCTTTGCGCGCTTCTAGTTCGAGCCGCTGAAACTCAAGCTTGGGAACAAGATGCGCGCTGGCTCGCTCTGAAGTAGATACGCAATCATCACCGGCTTTAATTAGTGCCTGATTTTTCTGCTGATTCTGCTTACTCGATAGGTTAAATTCCGCATCGCCGAAATAGTTGAAACCCCAAGCGGCTAGCAGCAACAACAACACTGTCATCATAAATATCTTCAATGCGAACCCCTTATTAACTATAACATTTCAATAAAACTGTAATACATATCATTCATAATGATCGTACCATGTGACCATCACTGGTATTTTTAGTGCCGTTAACCGTTCTATAATCATTAAAAATTTAATTGTTACATCAATAAAGTTTTTAAGAAAAATAACAAGCAACGAAAGTTATATGGAACATAACATTCCACTCATCACGACAATCGCCTCAGCATTCGGGCTCGCACTGATATTTGGCTTTATCGC
>JBFZCQ010000015.1:0-6035 GCA_041307905.1 Methylotenera sp. | reverse complement strand
TCTTCCGATCTGATGAAGAAACAAAACTACTGGGAGGCTTTGTGCAGGCTGGATATTTCCCACATCGGCAGATAAGCTTTATTCCTGAAAACATCGAACTGGCAGGGCGTTATGCTTTCGTTGATATGGATACAGACCGTGACCATGACAAGCAGACTGAGCTTAGCGCGGCCATTAATTATTTCCTGGAAGGGTCACTTGAACAAACTCAGTTTGCAGTGGAGCAGGCTATCTGTGGAGGATCCCATCAAACTCCAGAAGGAATCTGAAAACAGGATTTGGGCACAATGGGATTTTTCTTTTTAAAATCTATAATAAGAGGTATGCGGCTATTGATGCTACTCTGAGTAATTTACGCCAGCATTTTAAAAGAGACTTTTGTGCGGATAGGCGAGCACAGTGAAGACAAGACAAAAATTGGCGAACACTTTAGTTTTTGCGCGAGGTTAACATGGTGATGGTTATACAGCGTCACGCATCTACACCCGGTAGATTGTGAACGTACTTCTACATTGCAGAAATTCTGCCCAGAAAAAATCCCACCTATGTGAGCTTTTAAAATATTGGTGGCCGAGAGCAGAATCGAACTGCCGACACGCGGATTTTCAAAATAATAAATGAAATATAATTTAATTTAAATCAATAACCTACGACGATCTCAATCTTTGAAAATTAGCTACAGTTAATCTAAACTAGCGTTATTTATTCTCAGCAAGTTACATTTTGGCTACGATGATTAAAAGTAAATACAAGATCTAGCATAGTATCAATACTATGGTGATTAAAACTTATTCATGCAAATGGAATATCTTATTCATCACTTTCCATTGATCATCCACTTTTAGTAAATTAAAAAAATCCGTAAAACGATGACCTGTCCAATTAGAAGACTCTAATCGGACACTAGCAACCGTTCCGACAACATCGATGCAAACGATTCTTGCTTCTAAGTCTTTTGCAGGTCCATTAGCATCGTTCCAATCGTACAAACCTTGTATTGGCCCTGCGAATAAATCAGCACCAACATAGCCAAAAATAGTTGCGTCATCATGAAATGCAGGCTTCATATCGATGCCCCTGCCTGATTTTGCACCGTCTATATAATGCTGAATTAATCGTGTAATTGCATCGTAATCGTTCATATTGGTTGCGGACATAAGCTTCTCCATGAATAAGTTTTATGTATTCTTACCTTTTCTTTACTGGGGGTAAATGGTTAATTACTTAAATTACATGACTCCTTCAGGGGTATGAGTCGTCGACCAAAAAATTTCCCATCCATCTATTGTCTTCCAAAGGCCATAAGAAACAGCGGCTCGTTCCATCAAAGTACCGTCCTTTTTATAGCGTAATGTTATGCCGCCTGCAACCGCTGTTTGTGCATTCATTATGTGTATATTCAAAGACTCCCAATCACTGTAATCGTAGCCCCTTATCACCAAACTACCAAGAAAACCTTCAAAAAATATCTCTTGGCTCTTGATGGTGGGTCGCGCAGTTGGCCCGACTCTACTGCCTCTTATTGCGGGCTCATGATAATAACTGGCTACCGCTTTAGCATCGCGCTTACTCCATGCCTGTTCATAACCAATCATCACTGCCCTAATTCCTGACTCAGTGTCATTTGCATGCACAACACCAGCCAAGAACATTGGCAGGATGAGGATTGTAGCGATAAGTAAAATTCTGCAAAACATTACAACATCTCAAAATCTTGTTGTGATTTTTGGTGAATATGGTAATCAAGTGACCATCGCCCTGAACCGACGGCTAACAAGTACATACTGCACATAAGCATAGCCCAGTCTGTGCGTGTCTCATGCATAAAGCTCCAAAAGCCATAGGTTTTAAGTTCCCTCACATAGAAAATAATAGTTTTTGTTACGACCCAATCATGACCCACTAATATAGGGATTTTAGTGGCGATAATGGCCACTAGCATGGTTATGATGAGCGGTATTGCTGCTAAGCGCGTTAGTAGTCCTAAGATAATTAGCGATCCACAAATGATCTCTACCCAACCCACAAACGGCCCTGTGAATTCTGCATATGGAATACCCATTTTGAGAAACCTTCCCGCACCGAGTGCATCAGGATAAATGAGTTTTTGAATGCCCTCAGGAATAAACACCAACGCCAGTGACAACCGGATGAACATTACCCAGCATGATGCTTTGGTGCTTAGTGAGTTGTAAAATAAATCGCAGTTCATTATTTCTCCTCAACTTTTGATATGTCAGATAATTTCAAATCAAATAGTGGCTAATCAATAATAGCATCAACAATAGGAAGGCATACCACGATTTACGTAATCAAAAGACGTAAAAAAAGCCCACATAAAGTTAGCTTGATTTAGATGGTGGCCGGGGGCAGAATCGAACTGCCGACACGCGGATTTTCAATGCGCAGCTCACAAAAGAAAAAAAACCAGATTTCTCCAAGTCCTTTTATTTATGGTGGCCCCCTGTGAGTCGAACACAGCACCAACGGATTATGAGTACGAGTTAGCACTCACTATTGCCACAGAAAGCCACAGAATTGTAAGTAATTTTTTAACCGACCCAGCATTGTACTCTGCGAACCGAACCTATGCCGAACCTATTTTCATGAAATTCGGATAAGTCTTTAGTAAAAAATGATTGAAAACAATCAAGTATACCTACCTGTCCCCGAACTGAACCCGACCCTGGGTTGAATCGCAAAGATCTCTAAAAAAATCACATATGTACTGATATGCGATGCTTAGGAATCAACAGTGAATTCCAGCCACCTTTGCCTACACGACTGCCTACATACTGCTTGTATGAAATTGGGTCTTTTGGTTTTTTAGCTTTATGACGATGCTGATTACAAAAGTGACATGCTGCAACAATGTTACTTTCACCATCTCTACCGCCATCCTGCCTAGCTAGTAAATGTTCAGCAGTACATTTAAATAACGCTGCTCCTTTGAGAGTAATTTTGTATTTCTTTGCAAATGCTTCAGGGCTGTCCAACCACATAGGCAATTCACAATAGATACAGCGACCTTGTTGAAGGTTGAAAGCTTTAAGACGGGATTTGATTAAGGTTGTCGGCATAGCGAGCTCCAATAAATTAAGGGAACCCCACTTGCCTAACATTGAGAACAACATGGGAACCAGTACCAAAGTAGTAGCTGGCCAAAACAGTACGCAAACAATGAGTCGCACTATTGATAATAATATTTAATTTAATACAGAAATGCAACTAACTGACCTGTGATAAATTCACTAAAAAATGACACCCCTTTACGTTAGAGCTAAAATTTATCAAGAATAAAGCAACATAATGGCGCGTTGCAATTTCAGGTGTGGGCTGAGTATCCAGTCCAAAAAATAATCTGTCTATGCCACAAGAAAACGGCAAGGGGCCAGTGGGGTGCTTAATCTTGATGACATTGCCCATCAAACTCATTATTCAAACGGAATCGTAGATAAATAAGTTGCCCATAAATCCAAAAAAAATGGTAATTTTTAACTTTTAGCATATAAAAGATAGTGACGAGATCTAATCAAAGGAATCAATAAAATGAAATTACCATTCAAACACTTCGCCAATTATGCTTTATGCCTCAGCCTTGCTTTAATCCAAAACCCATTATCTGCATGCACGGGGATTTCATTAAAAAGCCAAGATGGTGGCGTCGTTGTTGCCAGAACTGTCGAATGGGCGCTCGGTGACGCGCAACATAACCAAATAGCAATTTTTCCACGCGGAAAGTCATATCGAGGACAGACGCCAGATGGCGTGAACGGCATGGCTTGGACTGGTAAATTTGGATTTGTTTCTGTCGCGGCATATGGTCAGCCGTTCGGCCCTGATGCGATGAATGAAAAGGGCTTATATGTTGGCGTGTATTACTTCCCCGGGTACGCCGATTACGAAGCTTATAACAAGACCAATGCACAGCAATCAATGAGTGTGGGCGACTTTATGCAGTGGATGCTATCGTCATACCAAACAGTGGCTGAAGTAAAAGCAAATCTTACACGTGTCAAAGTAGTGAATGTGGTTGACCCTCGCTTTGGTGGAGCACCATTGCCGTTTCATTGGAAAATTGCTGATGCGAGCGGAGCCAGCATTATCATTGAAATCATTAACGGAGGTGAAATTAAAATATATGAGCCGTTCAAGGGGGTTGTGACGAACTCACCTACTTATGATTGGCATTTAACTAATCTGCGAAACTACATTAACTTACGCCAAGGCAGTACAAGTCCACTTGCCATCGACAATCAATCTTTTGCGCCGTTTGGAAGTGGCTCTGGGTTAATCGGTCTTCCTGGTGACTTTACACCACCATCTCGGTTTGTTCGCGCAGCGACACTCACGGCTGCAGTTCGCCCCTTGGCAACATCAACAGATGCTGTATTTGAAGCATTTCGAATTCTTGATAGCTTTAATATTCCAATTGGGATAACAGCCAGTCAAGGGAAAATAGCAAAGGATATAGAAAGCGCGACACAGATTACCACTTCTGCTGATTTAACAAATAAAAAGTATTACTTTCACACCATGAGCAATCGGGAGATTCGCGTCATTGATTTGTCTAAAATTAATTTTGCGACTGTTAAGGAACAAATACTAGATGGCGATGCTGGTATGAAGCACGTGGTGCGTGAGATTATTGTTAAAAATTGATACTAGGGCACGTGGGGCAATAACTTAGAGATATTTAGCCAAATGATGATGATCCGTTGCTAAGCATAATAAATTTCGGCAGTTGTTTTAATCATTTTTTACACTTTTTGACTGTCTGTTTTGGGCAGGCTTGAGCTGCAAAAATTTGATAACGAATTTCAGTTAAGTGGATGTTGCAGTAGTCCAGCCCTGCTTCTTGAACGTCTCAAATGTGCTGATTGCACTCATTGACGTTGTAAAACTGTGCGGCTGCTTTGCCCCCACCGTTGTTGTCGGACGCATTTGATTGATGAACTTCCTACTTGGGCCTCACTTGCCTCACGACCTATTCATTAGGCTGCCCAGTAGCAGACAGCCAAGCACCCAACAATATCACTCATAAACTACAAAAACAAAACGACCTAGAGATTTCTCCCTAAGTCGTCTTAAATGGTGGCCCCCCTGTGAGTCGAACACAGCACCAACGGATTAATTTGGATTATGAGGCACTTTGCGCAATTTTGAGGTGTCGTAACCCATGTCTGCGACTTTTTGCACCAGTGCTGCATATTCAGCATCGCTCAAATGGGCATCGCGCGCCATAATCCACACATAATCACGCGCATTACGGGCGATGATGGTTATGCTGTAAGCGTCATCCAGATAAGCAATCAGAAATTCAGCTTTAATCGGCCAAACAAACTGCATGCCCCAGCGTGCATTGCCAGTGTTTTCCAACACAAAGCCGCGTGGATGATAGTTTTTCAGTTTACCATCCAGGCTGCCTTTATTGAAAGTAAAGGTAGTGGCGATGGTGCCGTCATTGTTAAGTTGATAACTTTCAATTGCGTTGAAAGCCTCAGTTTCAATGGCAGTAGGAATCGCTGCAATGACGTACCACGGACCCATGAACTTGGGTAAATCCACCTGTGGTACAGTTGCAATCTGCGGTTGCGATGTGCTGGCGCAGCCTGCAAGCAAGTTGGCTAAAAATGTCATGATGATTAACTTCTTAAAAATATTCAACGTCATATGGCTTTCTTAAGGTTTGTAGTTACTTAAGTTTGTAATTAATGGTGTAACCTTCAGGTGTAATCGACTTTAAGGCAACCCAGTCGTTGCTACCATTTTCATACCACAGCTCAATATTCAGTTTAGGTTTCCCGTTCAGGCTGGCATTCAATCGATAATGCGTCGCTTCCACTTTTTTACCTTTCACATCCAGCATTTCTGTGCCTAGTTTTGTTACTTTTGTATCCAGCCAGTCTGCATTCTGCGGATTAAGCAAATTTGATTGTGATAGAATTTTTTGGTTCCAGTAGGCAAACGTCATCGGGCAGGTGGGAAGCGACTGCGTTTCTTTACCGTTATCCACTACAAATTGCTCTGCTTTG
>JBFZCQ010000014.1:0-13506 GCA_041307905.1 Methylotenera sp. | reverse complement strand
ACCGGTTTTGATGAAACGCCGGATGTGACCTCAAGTCTGGTTAAAGAGTTTGCTGATAGCGGGTTTGTGAATATTGCGGGCGGTTGCTGCGGCACAACCCCGGCGCATATTAATGCCATCTATGAGTCGATTAAGGATTTGCCACCGCGTCAACTACCGGTAGTGAAGCCTTGCACTAGGCTCTCTGGTCTGGAGCCATTTATCATTGATGACAATTCACTTTTTGTGAACGTGGGTGAACGCACCAATGTAACCGGCAGCAAAGCATTTGCGCGCATGATCATAAATGAACAATATGAAGAAGCCTTGAGCGTCGCACGACAGCAAGTAGAAAACGGCGCGCAGGTCATCGACATTAACATGGACGAAGGCATGCTGGATGCTGTTAAAGCCATGACCCACTTTCTGAATCTGATTGCTTCGGAACCTGATATTGCACGCGTACCGATCATGATCGATTCATCCAAGTGGTCGGTGATTGAAGCAGGTCTCAAGTGTGTACAGGGCAAAGCCATTGTTAACTCTATTTCGATGAAAGAAGGCGAGGCCGAGTTTCTGCGCCAAGCCAAATTGTGCGGCCGTTACGGCGCTGCTGTAATTGTGATGGCGTTTGATGAAAAAGGTCAGGCTGATACTTACGAGCGGAAGATCGAGATCTGCAAACGCGCCTATGACCTACTGGTAGATATTGGCTTCCCTCCGGAAGACATTATCTTTGACCCTAATATCTTTGCAATTGCCACCGGAATTGAAGAGCATAATAACTACGCGGTAGATTTTATTAACGCGACACGCTGGATTAAACAGAATCTGCCACACGCCAAAATTTCGGGCGGTGTTTCTAATGTGAGCTTCAGCTTCCGCGGTAACGACCCCGCGCGTGAAGCGATTCATACTGTATTCCTCTATCATGCCATCAAGGCGGGTATGACCATGGGTATTGTCAACGCCGGCATGATGGGCGTTTACGATGATCTGGCACCGGAGCTTAAAGAGCGCGTCGAAGACGTGGTTTTGAACCGCAGACCAGATGCCACCGAGCGCATGATTGAGATTGCTGGCGCTTTAAAAGCGGGCGGCAAAAAAGAAGAGGCCACGCTGGAGTGGCGCGGTACGCCGGAAAACCCAGTCAGTGTGCAGAAGCGCTTGGCGCATGCCATGGTGCATGGCATTACCGAGTTTATTGTAGAAGATACCGAAGAAGCGCGTCAGGAAGTCATGAATAATGGCGGCCGCCCGATTCATGTGATTGAGGGCCCGCTTATGGATGGCATGAATGTGGTCGGTGACCTGTTCGGTCAGGGCAAAATGTTTCTGCCTCAGGTGGTGAAATCCGCGCGCGTTATGAAGCAGGCGGTTGCCCATCTGATTCCGTTCATTGAAGAAGAAAAAGCACTTGAAGAAAAGCGTACCGGGATTGTTGCCAAGCCTAAAGGCAAGGTCGTGATTGCAACAGTTAAAGGCGATGTGCATGACATCGGCAAAAACATTGTTTCTGTTGTATTGCAGTGCAATAATTTTGAAGTGGTAAACATGGGTGTGATGGTGCCTGCGGCAGAAATTCTGGCGATGGCGAAAGCGCAAAATGCCGATATTATCGGGCTATCCGGATTGATTACCCCGTCGCTGGAAGAAATGGCTTATGTTGCACGAGAAATGCAGCGTGATCCGCATTTTCATGGGTTAAAAACACCGTTGCTGATTGGCGGCGCGACTACTTCGCGTGCGCACACCGCTGTGAAAATCGCACCTCATTACGATGGTCCGGTGATTTATGTGCCGGATGCATCGCGTTCGGTCGCAGTGATGCAGTCATTGCTCACACCAGAAAGCCGCGATGCTTATATCAGCGAAGTACAGGCAGATTACGAAAAAGCGCGTACACAGCATGCCAATAAAAAAGGCACGCCATTACTTACGATTACCGAGGCTCGTGCCAATAAAGCCAAACTTTCTTTTGCAGGTGATGACGCACCGGTAAAACCTAAATTCATCGGGCGTCGCGTGTTCAAGAATATTGATCTGGGCCTGATTGCACAATATATCGATTGGTCGCCATTCTTTCAGACATGGGATCTGGCGGGCCCTTATCCTGCGATTTTGACGGATAATGTAGTGGGTGAGGCAGCAACCAAGGTATTCGCTGAAGCGCAGGCTATGCTCAAGAAAATTATTGACGGGCGCTGGTTAAGTGCCAGCGGCGTTATTGCGCTGATGCCTGCCAATTCAGCGAATGATGACGATATCGAGCTCTACACTGGTGAGCCACGTAAAGACGTTGCGTTTACTTGGTATGGAATGCGCCAGCAAACCGTTAAACCGATCATTGACGGTGTTGCACGCCCGAATCAATGTTTGAGTGATTTTATTGCGCCTAAAGGTACTGATGATTATATTGGACTGTTTGCTGTGAGTGCCGGTATGGGTATGGAAAAGCGTCTGGCCCAGTTTGAAGCTGCACATGATGATTACAGCGCGATCATGTTCAAGTCTCTGGCCGACCGTCTGGCTGAAGCTTTTGCTGAATATATGCACGAGCGTATACGTACCGATTTCTGGGGTTATGCCGCTGATGAGCATCTTGATGTTGATGCCTTGATCAAGGAAAAATATCAAGGCATTCGTCCGGCGCCCGGATATCCGGCCTGCCCAGATCATACTGTGAAGTCTGATATTTTCAGGCTACTGCAATGTGATGAAGTTGGCATGGCATTGACAGATTCATTTGCAATGCAGCCAGCTGCATCTGTGTCAGGTTTTTACTTTGCACATAAAGATGCTAAATATTTCAGCGTGGATAAAATTGGTGAAGACCAGCTGCTGGATATGGCAAAGCGCAGAAATCTGTCGAAGGAATATCTGGAGCGCTGGCTAGCGCCGAATTTGTGATAGATGGATAAGACCGGGGTGGACAATTGAAAAAAATCAGGGTTAGTTTGGCTTTAAGTTTATTATTTTTCGTACTTAACCTGCATGCTTATCAGAATGATGAATTAAAGCAGATAGAAGCAGTGTTAATGACTATCTTGCACGATAATGCAGATTTTGTTCGCCAGCATAACCATTCTTATTTTGAAAAATTTGCCAAGCATCAGCATCCACGTGCTACGGTGGTTACCTGTGCAGATTCGCGCGTGCATGACCAAGCCTTGGAGCATTCGCCCGACAACGATCTATTCATTGTACGCAATATTGGCAATCAGATTTATACAGCAGAAGGGTCTGTTGAATACGGCGTTCACCATCTCCACACACCATTGTTGTTGATTATAGGTCACTCGGCTTGCGGAGCAATTAAAGCTGCTGGAGGAGATTTCAGTCACGAGTCAGAGCCGATTAAACGTGAGCTTTCAACGATAAAGTTATCACATAATATCGACCCCGAAAACGAGCAAGAGGTGATGGAAGGGGTGAAAATGAACGTTAATCATCAGGTGGATTTTGCGCGGAAAAAGTTTAGCAACGATGTAAAAGCACGCAGGTTGATGATAGTCGGTGCGGTGTATGATTTTACCAACATCATGCATCAAGGCGAGGGGCGTTTAACTATTGTTAATGTAGATGGCAATAGTCATCCGAAATATGTTAAAAGCGCTCTAGATAAAATGAAGCAACATGTTCTAGCGACAAAAATCCATTAAGAAATACATTGATATGCACATACACATACTAGGCATCTGCGGTACATTCATGGGTGGCATTGCTGTGCTGGCCAAGCAGGCCGGACACAAGGTCACAGGGTGTGATGCCAATGTTTACCCGCCGATGAGTACACAATTGGAAGCGCAGGGAGTTGAGTTGATTGAAGGCTTCTCACCGGAGCAGGCCAGGCTGAACCCGGATATTTACGTGATTGGTAATGTCGTGTCACGTGGAAATCCATTGATGGAAGAAATCCTCAATCGTGGCCTGCCTTATATTTCAGGGCCACAATGGCTGGCTGAAAATGTGCTTCAAGGTAAGTGGGTGCTGGCAGTGGCCGGTACGCATGGAAAAACTACTACGAGTTCTATGCTGGCCTGGATACTGGAATACGCAGGTTTGGCACCGGGCTTTCTGATTGGCGGTGTACCTGAAAATTTTGGCGTGTCGGCTAGGTTGCCGCAAACGCCAGCGCAGGATGCAAAAAGTACATCTCCATTTTTTGTGATTGAAGCAGACGAGTACGACACGGCTTTCTTCGATAAACGCTCCAAATTCGTGCATTACCGACCACGTACCGCCGTACTGAATAATCTGGAATTTGATCACGCGGATATTTTTGAAGATTTAGGCGCCATTGAAAAGCAATTCCATCATCTGGTCCGCACCGTGCCACAACAAGGACTGGTGGTCGCCAATGGTAAAGAGGCTAGCTTGCAGCGCGTGATTGATAAAGGCTGCTGGACTCCTGTAGAGAAGTTCGGCACTGATGATGATTGGCAAGCTACTAATGCCCATGGTGATGGCAGTTTTGATGTTATTTATAAAGGTAAATCGCAAGGCCGAGTAGCATGGGGTCTGCTAGGAGAGCATAACCGTATGAATGCGCTCGCAAGTATCGCTGCGGCACGCCATGCCGGTGTTAGTGTTGATGTCAGCATTGCTGCATTAACCGAATTTCGCAACGTTAAGCGGCGCATGGAGCTGCGCGGTGCAGTGAACAGTATCAGTGTATATGATGACTTTGCGCACCATCCGACCGCGATTAAAACCACAGTGGCAGGTTTGCGCGGCAAAGTAGGTTCAGCAAGAATCCTTGCTGTACTGGAGCCACGTTCAAACACGATGAAGCTTGGTATCATGAAAAGTGCCTTGTCTGCGAGCCTAAAAGATGCGGATCTGGTGTTCTGCTATCAGGCTAATCTGGGTTGGGATGCCAAAGAAGCACTGGCACCAATCAGTGCAAAAACGCAGGTGCACGATAATCTGGAGCAATTAGTAGAAGCAATTGTGCAGGCCGCAAAAGCAGGCGACCATGTACTGGTAATGAGTAACGGCGGTTTTGGCGGTATACATCAAAAGCTGCTCGACGCATTAAAATCTGTTGTGTAAAGTATAAAATTTGACAACAGTGCGCACCGAGACCAAGTTAAATAATATGAATTCACTCATATCCCAGCTTAAATCCATGAGCGGTATGAGCATTGCGCTATGGTTTTCGGTCCTGCTTCATGTGGTGTTGCTGAGTATTCATTTTGAGCCGCAACTCAATAAATTTAAAGATAACCTGGCGATACTGGAAGTCGTGCTGGTCAATGCAAAAACACAATCCAAACCTGACAATGCCGAGGTTTATGCTCAGGCTAATTTAGACCGTGGCGGCAATACCGAGCAAGACCGTAAAATGAAAACGGCGCTGCCAGTATTAAAGCCTCAGAAGTCTGAACCTACTCCCAAGCCTGCTGCCAGCAACAAACAGGCTGCACAGGCAACGCTAGAGACTGCCAGTGAATTGCGCGAACAGAAGCGTGTTGCCGAACTGGAAAAGCACGCGCAGGAGTTAATGACGCAAATCAATGCTGTAAAAGCCGTAGAATCGCAGGCTGCGCAAAAAGCAGCAGCTAAAGAAGCGCAGTCTGTAAATCAGTCAGCACCTAAAAAGCTTGATTTAGAGGCTATTGCCTCAGCGGCAATAGAAATGGAAAAGCTCGAAGCGATTATTGCCAAGCAGCAGGATGAGTATCAAAAACGCCCGAAACGTAAGTTTGTGGGTGGTCGTACCAAGGAATATAAATATGCACTGTATGTGGAAGCTTGGCGGCAAAAAGTAGAAAAGATCGGGAACTTGAATTACCCGGAAGCGGCTAGAGATCTAAAATTATACGGCCAATTGCAGATGACTGTTTCAATCAAGCCGGATGGCAGTATAGATTCAATAGAAATTAACCGTAGCTCTGGGCACAAAGTGCTGGATGCGGCAGCAAAGCATATTGTGGAGTTGGGTGAACCATACGCGCAGTTCCCGGAAGATATACGTAAAGAAGTTGATATTTTGAGTATTACGAGGACTTGGACATTTACCAAAGAAGACAGCCTGGCAACCGAATAGCCTTATCTTTTTGATTTCTACGTTGTTATTCTCGCTTCCCTTACTATTCGTTCTGTCTGCGCTCAAATGCCTGGTAGAAATTAAAAATCTGAATGACTAAGTGATTCTAGAGAATCTTGAGTTCTGTTCAGTATAGGGTGGGCAGGTTTTCTGCCCACGCGAATAAATTTAATAAATGATCTTAAAAAGATTATTGCGAGAACCTTATGACAAACTATTTCGAACATCACGTGTTTTTCTGTTTGAACCAGCGTGAGGACGGCGCTGCCTGCTGTATGGATAAAGGTGCAGGCGCAGCGTTTGACCACATGAAGGCGCGTGTTAAAAAGCTGAATTTGAATGGCAGGGGAAAAGTGCGTGTAAATCGCGCCGGCTGTTTTGACCGCTGTGGAGAGGGACCTTTGTTAGTGGTTTATCCGCAGGCCGTTTGGTATACCTTTGTAGATAATGATGACATTGATGAAATCATTGAGAGCCATCTGCAAAACGGCAAAATTGTTGAGCGGCTGGCCGTTACCTAGACGGTGTTGATTTAGCGCCCGAAACCGATATCGGTCTCGGTACTAGTCTGTATTGAGCGCGCATGTAATATGCGCGTTTATTTTTTGTGTCAGCAGATCAATAGATACAGTATCAAGGGCTGTCGGTTTGTTCTCCCGTAATGCTTCGCCCCAATGTGAATTAGGAAAGTGCCTGTCATTTTCAAAGCGCGGAATTACATGCCAGTGGACATGAGGAGTTTTGTTACCCAGGCTTGCCAGGTTGATTTTATCCGGGTTAAACATTTCTCTTAATGCTAACTCTACGGCAAACACGGTTTTCATCATGCGTGCACGCTCGGCTGGCACTAGGTCAGTCATTTCTTTGATATGTGCCAGCAGTTCAACCCTGCAATAGGCAGGATAATCCGCATCATTCAGCAGTACTACACGGCAGAACTGATCCTGCCATAATATAGTGTGCGGACATGGCTGACAAAGTGCGCAACTCATGTTATGAGGCCGCCAGCATGCGGTCTAAGGTGAGTTTTGCCAGCTTCGCCTCATGTGCAGGCACTTTGATCTGGTTAACCACATTGCCATCGACCAGATTTTCCAGTACCCAAGCCAGATGCTGCGGGTCAATACGTGCCATGGTTGAGCATTCACAGACTACATGGCTCATGAATTGCACCAGTTTGTCTTGCGGTTTCATCTGTTCTGCCAGGCGCGTCACTAGATTTAGTTCGGTACCAACCAGCCATTTGGTATTTGGTGCTGCTTCGCTCACGGTTTTCAGAATATATTCTGTAGAGCCTACGAAGTCGGAATGCTGGCACACTTCAAACGGGGCTTCCGGGTGTGAAATCACAAAACCATCTGGGTGCTCGCTACGGAACTGAGTAATATTTTGCAGGCGGAACATCTGGTGCACCGCACAATGACCTTTCCACAGCAGAATCTTGGCGTTTTTGATTTGTTCTTCCGTCAATCCGCCCATAGGCAGATCTGGGTCCCATACCGGCATCTGCTCTAATGGAATACCCATTTTGTAGCCGCTCCAGCGACCCAAGTTCTGATCCGGGAAGAACAGAACTTTTTCACGCTGCGCAAACCCCCACTCCAGAATCTTGGTGGCATTTGTGCTGGTGCAGACAATGCCGCCATGTTCACCGCAGAATGCTTTTAAATCAGCAGCGGAATTGATATAGGTAATCGGTGTAATTTGCTCGTCAAAATTCAGTACTTTATTCAGTTCACGGTAGCTGCGCTCAACTTTGGCCAGGTTGGCCATATCAGCCATAGAGCAGCCGGCCGCAAGATCAGGCAGGATGGCGATCTGCTCCGGGCGGCTAAGAATGTCAGCAACTTCGGCCATAAAGTGCACACCCAGAAATACGATATATTCTGCATCTACTTCGGATGCGTAGCGCGACAGTTTGAGTGAGTCTCCGGTGTAGTCAGCATGTCGATAAACGCTTTCATGCTGGTAATGGTGACCCAGTATCACGAGGCGTTTGCCCAGTTTTTCTTTGGCTGCAATAATGCGGCGCTGACACTCGGCATCTTCAGTAGATTGGAACTTCTCAAATTTGATTGGTGAAATCTGCATATATTTTCAGGCTCTGATTAGAGCTAAATACTAAAAGTGTTTATTTTATAACGGAAATGCGAAATAAGTATCTACGCGGGCGAATTGCTGCGTTGCGCGGTACTCGCAACCTCGCTGTATACATCATACTATTTCGGTTTCTGCGTTCTGTGCGCCTTGCACTTCATCCTGCTCGTCGATTTATTTCGTATTTTCTAACGTTAATTGATTACGTTCACCTAATCTTTTTAGAGCGTCAACATTAGTCCACGAAAAAACTCGTTTTGCAGCCTCACGCCAGTCCACCCATTCGTAGCGAACATGTTCATCAGGCGCCAATTTGATAGGTAGTGTTGATGGTAATGTTAAACTGAATAGATGTTCACGGTTTTCTGTTACGCCGGGTGCATAGCGGTGGCGCCAATGCGGGTAAATTTCATATATGTTAGAGGCTTTCCAGTCCTGCAAATCATATAGCAAGGCATCCAGTCCGGTTTCTTCACGTACTTCGCGAATTGCAGCCTGTAAAGGACTTTCATCGCCTTCTACACTGCCTGTGACAGATTGCCAGAAGCCAGCTTTATCTGCGCGCTCCATGATTAGCACTTGCAAGTCTGCGGTGTGAATGAGTACAAGTGCTGAAATCGGGGTTTTATATGGTTTCAAAAATATTTAATACCTAGTGGTCAGAGGGTGATTTTTTTGGCTGCGTTCGTTAAATTTTTGGGTAGCTGAAATACCACGTTTTCTACCACACCATGTAACTCCTGCACTTGATTCGCGCCTAGCTGCTGCAGTTTTGTTATTACTTCCTGCACAAGTACTTCAGGGGCGGAGGCCCCGGCTGAAACACCTATTTTCTGTTTATTAATCAGCCACTCAGGTTTCAGAAAACTGGCGTTATCAACCATATAGGCTTCAACACCCTGATTTTGCGCAACTTCACGCAGGCGGTTTGAGTTAGAACTGTTGGGCGAGCCGACAATAATCACCAGATCACAGTCTTTGGCCATGATCTTGATTGCATCCTGACGGTTTTGCGTGGCATAGCAAATACTATCGCTTCTGGGAGCTTTAATATTGGGGAAGCGTTTTTGCAGGGCGGCAACTACAAGGGCTGCATCATCGAGCGAAAGTGTGGTTTGTGTGACATAGGCTAGCATGTCAGGGTTGCGTACCTGCAGAACTGTTACATCTTCCGGTGTTTCAACCAGATACATGCCGGTGGTATCTTCTTGTTCGTCAACCTGTCCCATCGTACCTTCTACCTCAGGGTGCCCTTTGTGCCCGATCATCACAATCTCAAGACCGGCTTTACGCATTTTTTCTACTTCAATATGCACTTTGGTGACCAGCGGGCAAGTCGCGTCATATGCGGTTAAGCTGCGGGCGTCTGCTTCGGCGCGTACGGCTTTTGAAACGCCGTGGGCGCTGAAAATAACAGTACTGCCAGCTGGAATTTCATCCAGTTCTTCAACAAAAATCGCGCCCTTGGCACGCAATTGGTCTACTACAAATTTGTTATGCACGACTTCATGGCGCACGTATATCGGTGCGCCGAATTTTTCCAGTGCCTGTTCCACGATAATAATCGCACGATCTACCCCGGCACAAAAGCCACGAGGGTTCGCAAGTACAATACTCGAATTTGTGTTCATTTGTTATATATCTTTGGTCAATAACTTTAGTTTAATTAAATGGGCACTCAAAATTTAATGGTGTGTATTCAAACCAACTGATTTTTCAGCTAACTGGTGCATCAGGTATAATCGCACAAGTTTTAATTAATGATTAATAAAGTCTCACTATGAAAAACACCGCAACCCTACTGATTACCTGCCCGGATGCTAAAGGCATTGTGGCAGCAATTGCAGATTTTCTACATCATAACAATGCCAACATTTTACACGCAGACCAGCATCAGGATGCAGAAAATAATCTATTTCTCATGCGCGTAGAGTGGGACCTTGCCGGGTTTAGCCTTGATGAAACCAGCTTTAATCAGGCATTTGCAGTTATTGCCGATAAATTCAGTATGCAGTGGCAATTGAAGTTGTCCCAGCACAAAGCACGTGTTGCCATCATGGTGTCGCAATATGACCATTGTCTGGCGGATTTGTTGCACCGGCATAAAAGCGGTGAACTTGCCTGTGGGATACCGCTTGTGATCAGTAATCATCGTGATACAGAAAAACTGGTGCAGTTCTACGGTATGGATTTCCACTATATTCCGATGAGTAAGGATAATAAAGCGGAGGCCGAAGCTGCACAGTTTAAATTGTTTGAAGAATACAATATTGATTTGATTGTGCTGGCACGTTACATGCAGATTCTGTCACCAGACTTTGTATCACGTTACCCACAGCGTATTATCAATATTCATCATTCGTTTCTACCGGCATTTATCGGTGCCCGTCCTTACCATCGTGCATTTGAGCGCGGCGTTAAGCTCATTGGTGCGACCAGCCATTACGTCACGGAGGTGCTGGATGAAGGTCCAATTATCGAGCAGGGAATCGAGCGCATTTCACACAGGGATCAGGTAGAAGACCTTATTCAAAAAGGCCGCGACCTTGAGCGCGTAGTGCTGTCAAAAGCGGTGCGCTGGCATATTGAAAACCGTATTCTGTTATATGCGAACAAAACAGTGATATTTGATTAATTCCAGTTTGTCTTAAAGTTTGATAATAAAAAAGCGAAGAATAATCTTCGCTTTTTTATTTCTTCCGTGTTTATTACTTGTTAAGTCGATAACTATTCAATGATAGTTTCGAGTGCGAACAAATCCTGCACTTTCTCACGCTGGCGAATTACGATAGATTTATCACCATCCACCATCACCTCCGCTACGCGCGGGCGAGTGTTGTAATTGCTGGACATGCTCATGCCATAAGCACCGGCAGACATAATTGCCAGTAAATCACCTTCAGCCAATGCCAAGTCTCTATCATGTCCCAGAAAGTCACCGCTTTCGCATACCGGACCGACGATTTCATAGTTCTGCGTATTTGCAACACGTGGCTGTACTGCTTCAATCGCATGATATGCATCATAAAGTGCCGGGCGCATCAGGTCATTCATCGCAGCATCAACAATCGCGAAGTTTTTGGTTTCGGTGTGTTTCAGGTACTCAACTTTAGTCAGCAATATACCTGCGTTACCTACCAGCGCGCGACCTGGCTCAAATACCAGTTTGATGTCGCGTTTGCCCAGTTTTGCTAACATGGCCTTTGAGTATTCGTTAAATTCAGTCGGTGTTTCGTCGCTGTAGCAAATGCCGATGACGCCGCCGATATCAATATGCTGAATATGAATCTTGTTCTTTTCCAGAGCATCCACAAGTGCCAGAACGCGGTCGAACGCATCCAGAAATGGTGACAATTCTGTAATCTGAGAGCCGATGTGACAATCTACGCCGTGGATTGTAATATTGGGCATCGCTGCCGCCTGCAGATAGATATCCAGTGCGTCTTCATAAGCCACGCCGAATTTATTATTTTTTAAACCGGTAGAAATATAAGGATGTGTCTTGGCATCCACATTCGGGTTCACACGTAATGAAACCGGTGCCACTTTACCCATATAACCTGCTATATCATTCAGGCGCACTAATTCGCTGGCTGACTCTACGTTAAAGCAGAAAATACTAGCTTCAAGTGCCGCACGCATTTCATCAGCTGTTTTTCCTACGCCGGAGAATACTATTTTAGAAGGGTCGCCGCCAGCGGCAATCACTCTAGCTAATTCGCCGCCAGATACAATATCAAAGCCAGCCCCCAGTTTTGCAAACAGATTCAGAATAGCCAGGCTAGGGTTGGATTTAACGGCAAAACATACTAGATGATTTGCGCCCTTGAACCCAGCATCAAAGCGTTCAAAGGCCTGAGTAAGTGCTGATTTGGAATACACATAACAAGGTGTACCAAAATTTTCTGCAATTTGATTAAGGGCTACATGTTCAGCATGTAGCGTGTTATCTTTGAAATTAAATGCGTTCACGGTCATGACTTAATAGGTATGTTTTAAGAGATAGGCTAATTTGCTTGCTTTGCTTCAGTCGGTTGCGGGTACTGCTGTTCAGGTATGTACAGCGGACCTTTAGTGCCGCATGCGTTTAGCACAAGACAGGCAGTTAGTAACAGCATCATTTTTTTAGTGAGTTTTTGCATGGGTAATGATTCTGATAAATATTAATAAAACAATTAGCTACGAATTAGTTGCGGTTAAATCGATATAACCATTCTATCATTTTTTGTTGATATTCACTTTCCATAAAATTCCCATGTTTATTTTGGGTGTTTTATTGGCGTTGAATTTATGGTTTTATAACCGTTTATTTGTCAAAATTTACCGATTGTCAGTTAGCGGTAGACTGAGAAAAAATCAAAGTGCATGATGTAAATTGCACAAAAGGTAAATATAAAATGATCAGATTATTAAATTATCAGTATAAATATCGCGCAGGTAATGATTCTCCAAGCAAGCATAGTGGCTTTACATTTGTAGAGCTATTAGTGGCTGTCGCTATTATTGGTATTTTGGCATCTATCGCACTTCCCAATTATCTGGAGTATGTAAAACAAGGCAGAAGAGCCGCAGCGCAGTCTCATCTTATGGATATTGCGCAGCGTCAACAGCAATATCTGCTGGATGCTCGCAGCTATGCAGCAGATCTGACTACCTTAAGCGTAACAACACCAAGCGATGTTTCTGCTTACTACACCATCACAATGGATGCGGATGATGAAGCGCTGCCTACATTCAAGGTGACGGCAACCCCTGCAGGCGCGCAGACAGGTGATGCCACGTTAACTCTGGATAATGCTGGTGTTAAGACTCCTGCCGACAAATGGTAATTTATTCGTATGCATAGATTAAGCTCTCGATATATTTACTCAACCAGGCTTGCATCGCAAAAGGCTTGGCGAGTATCTCGAGGATTCAATCTTGTGGAGATGGTAGTCGTGATTGCGATTATATCTCTACTAGCCTCGATAGCGGTGCCTTCATTTACTGGAATGATAACCAGAATGAAAGCGCAGGGCGCTGCTTCCGATCTGCATATGGCTTTGATGAAAACTCGCAGTGAGGCAATTAAGCGCAATGCCAACGTTACATTGGCACTAGCTAGTGGTGGCAAAGGTTGGACAATAGCCGCAGGGGGTAATGTTTTGGAGAGTTACACTGTTAGTGAGGGTGTTAGTATCAGCGGAGATGATCCGGTTAAATATAATAGTTCAGGCCGTGCTGGTGTTGTATCTTTTGGAATTGAAGCTGTAATGGGGTCTGAATCTGTTGAGCGCTGTGTGTCAACCAGCTTAAGCGGGCTTCCTAAAGTTAAGAAATCAGCATGTTAAAACAGCAACTAATCAAACATAGAAATCAGGCTGGCGTCACTTTGATAG
>JBFZCQ010000013.1:0-6075 GCA_041307905.1 Methylotenera sp. | reverse complement strand
CACACGCTCCAATCCCATTGCAATCGCTTTAGGATGGAGCTGTTCAATATGACTTAACCATGCAGCTAAGTTGCTTTTTGGCATGTTTGATGCCAAGTTTTTTGATGTCAAGTCTTTAGACATGCAAGTCTATCTCGACCCTCGAAAACAGTTTCAGTATATGTACGTATAAAACAAATTTAACTGGCAGCATGTGCAATTGATAGCGAACTATAGTTAGGCAACTGCTGGAAGGCGCATTAAATTAGATAAAATTGAAGCAAGTCTGTTGCGCATTTCACGACGATCAATAATCAAATCGATTGCGCCGTGCTCGACCAGAAATTCAGCGCGCTGAAATCCGTCTGGCAAGGTTTCGCGAACAGTCTGCTCAATCACGCGCGGGCCTGCAAAACCAATTAACGCCTGCGGCTCGGCCACGATCACATCACCTAGCATAGCAAAACTTGCTGATACGCCACCCATGGTTGGATCAGTCAATACTGAGATAAAAGGCAGGCCTGCATTACTTAACTGTGTAAGTGCCGCGCTGGTTTTAGCCATCTGCATCAGGGACAACAAGCCTTCCTGCATACGTGCACCGCCGCTGGCGGATATACATACAAATGCCATCTTGTTATCAATAGCGGTCTGTACGCCACGTACAAAGCGCTCTCCAACAACAGAGCCCATGGATCCGCCCATAAATTTGAACTCAAATGCTGCAGCTACTACCGGCACACCTTTAATCGCACCTTGCATGACAATCAATGCATCTTTTTCATTGACTGCTTTTTGTGACTCTTTAATACGCTCTGCGTAGCTTTTGCTGTCTTTGAATTTCAGCGGGTCAATTGGCTGCACATTCGCACCAACTTCAAACTGCCCATCCGCATCCAGCAGTTGTACCAAGCGAGCACGGGCACCAATACGGTTGTGATAACTGCATTTGGGACATACTTCAGAATTATCTTCCAGATCTTTACGATAAAGTACAGATTGGCAAGACGGACACTTGATCCACAAACCTTCAGGAACAGTTTTCTTATCTGCACCAACAACACGTTTAATTTTTTGCGGTAATTTATTTAACCAGCCCATTGTGTATCCTTTATTTTTTAGCAGCATCAACTGCTGTCTTTAATTCAGTCATCAGGTTAGCTACGTTATCTAGCAGATTATCATCATTTGACGCTTCAATCGTTTGCACCATCCGGCTTCCCACGACTACAGCATCTGCAATAGCTGCAGTTGCATGTGCAGTAGCAGCATCACGAATACCAAAACCTACGCCTACCGGCAAATTTGTCTGTTTGCGAATTGAAGCAACACGCGCTGAAACTTCTTCAATATTCAAATTTGCAGCACCTGTGACACCTTTAAGTGAAACATAATAAACAAATCCACTCGCCTGATTCACAATAATTTCAACGCGTTTTGCTTCAGTTGTAGGTGATAATAAAAACACCGGATCAATATCACGTGCGCGCAGCTCTTTAACAAAATCACCACATTCTTCAGGCGGATAATCTACAGTAATGATGCCGTCTACATCAGCCTCTTTAGCGCGATCAGCAAATACTGTCGCGCCTATCGCTTCAATCGGGTTTGCGTAACCCATCAGAATAATCGGAGTTTTTTGGTCAGTCTGGCGGAATCTTTTAACCATGTCGAGCACCGCAGTCAAACCAACTTTATGCACCAATGCGCGCTCACTGGCACGCTGAATCACCGGGCCATCAGCCATAGGGTCTGAAAAAGGCACACCGAGCTCAATCATATCTGCACCGTGCTTAACCAGCGTGTGCATTAAATTGACTGTATGTTTCGGATGAGGATCACCGGCAGTAATATAAGGAATTAAAGCTGTTTTGCCTTGCTGTTTTAAGGTGGCAAAAGTTGATTGAATACGTGACATAGGTGTTTTATTAATACTTTAAAAAATTAGAAAATGCAAAGTTCTAAACACGGCAAGACGCGAGTAAAAAATAAATGCGCGGCATATATATTATATGAAAGCATTTATTTTTTACGAAGCAACGCAACATTGTAACGAAATTTGCATTTTACAAAGTGATGTTGGCAAGTTTTGCTACGGTGTTAATGTCTTTATCGCCACGGCCTGATAAATTAACCAGGACAATTTGATCCTTGCTCATGGTTTTAGCCAGTTTTTCGGCATAGGCCAATGCATGGCTAGACTCCAGCGCAGGAATAATACCCTCGGTACGGCAAAGATTATGAAAAGCTGCCATTGCCTCATCGTCTGTGATTGCAACATATTCAGCACGTTTGATATCTTTTAACCATGCATGCTCAGGACCTACACCAGGGTAATCCAGACCTGCAGAAACAGAGTGCGTTTCAATAATCTGGCCATCAGCATCCTGCATCAGATAAGTACGATTACCATGTAATACGCCTACCGGACTATTTGCAGTCAAAGGTGCGGCATGCATACCGGTCTCAATACCATGACCGGCAGCTTCAACCCCAATCAAGCGAACATCAGGTACATCAATGTAAGGATAGAAAATACCCATCGCATTAGAGCCGCCGCCTACACAGGCAACAACGGCATCTGGCTGGTGACCCACCATTTCCATCATTTGCACTTTTGCTTCATCGCCAATAACCGCCTGGAAGTCACGCACCATCATCGGATATGGATGTGGGCCAGCCACTGTACCGATAATATAGAAAGTATTGTGCACATTGGTTACCCAATCGCGCATCGCTTCGTTCAAGGCATCTTTAAGTGTTTTAGAGCCACTTTCGACTGGCACTACTGTAGCGCCCAGCAGTTTCATTCTGAACACATTCGGCGCCTGACGTTTTACGTCTTCGCTACCCATATAAACGACACACTCAAGACCCAAGCGCGCTGCAATTGTTGCAGTTGCCACACCATGCTGACCGGCACCGGTTTCAGCAATCACACGCGGCTTGCCCATGCGCTTAGCCAGCAATGCCTGACCAATTGTATTGTTAATTTTATGCGCGCCGGTATGGTTCAGATCTTCACGTTTAAGATATATCTGCGCCCCACCCACCTTATCGGATAATCGCTTTGCATGATAAATCGGGCTTGGACGGCCAACAAAGTGTTTTAAATCATAATGATACTCAGCAAGAAACTCTGGATCATGACGATACTTTTCATACATCACGCGTAGCTCTTCAAGTGCTTCAACCAAAGTTTCTGCTACAAACGTACCACCATATTGTCCAAAATGCCCGCGTGCATCCGGCATGTCATATAACTGCATTATTCTCTCCAAAAAACCAGTGCGTTTAGACCTACTTTATATAAACCTGCTGCATAAATGCAGCAATTTTAGCTGCATCTTTGATTCCTTTTGACACTTCCACACCGCCGCTCACATCTACCGCGTATGGCTTAACCTTATTGATTGCCCGCGCTACATTTTGCGCATTCAAACCACCGGCCAATATAACGGGTTTGTCCAATGCTGCAGGAATAAGGTTCCAATCAAATACATGCCCGGTACCGCCGGCAACACCATCGGTAAATGTATCCAGCAGCAATGCTTTCGATGCGGAAAAATCTTTCGCACATTGTACCAAATTTGTGTCGGACTTGACGCGTATCGCCTTGATAAATGGCAAGCCATAACTTGCACACTCCTGCGGCGTTTCATCACCATGGAATTGCAGCAAATCCAGTTTAACCTGTGAAATAACTTCTTGCACAAAATCTGGCTCCGCGTTCACAAACAATCCAACCACACTAACAAAAGCCGGTATTTTATTTGCTATCTCAATGGCTTGCGGAATTTCTATATTACGTGGGCTAGGTTCATAAAAAACCAGACCTATAGCATCTGCACCATGGTCTACTGCATTCAGCGCATCTTCTATACGTGTAATACCGCAAATTTTAACCCGTACTCTCAATCCATTATCCTTATTGCTGATACCAAGCCATAAAACGCCATTGTAACGCTAAATCATTACATGCAAGCCATCTGACTTGCCCGTTAAAGGCAAACCCCATTTTGCATCATAACCCACGCCTGTCAGATAAAGCCCAAACGGAGAAAATGTAGGTGGCGATAACGTGCGATCACGTTTTTGCAGCAACTCTTTAATGTAACTTGGCGAATGAGCGCCCTTCCCTACATAAATGAGAGCGCCAATCATATTTCTTACCTGATGCTGCAAAAAAGCATTGGCAGAAAATGAAAAAACAAAATATCGACCTGAAAGCTTTACTTCAGCCTTCGTTAGCGTGCGTATCGGCGACTTTGCCTGACACTCTGATGCGCGAAAGGCACTGAAGTCATGCTCGCCGATTAAATAGCTTGCACCTTCCTGCATTGCAACAAAATCAAGCGGCAAATGAAACCAGCCTGCTTTTTCTGCCATCAGGGCAGAAGCGACAGGAGCGTTATACAGCAGGTATTGGTAGCTGCGGCTAAACGCCGAAAACCGTGCATGGAACTCCTCATCGACAACATGCGCCCATTCCACCCTTACCGTATCCGGCAAATGTGCATTCACGCCGCGCACCCATGCAGATAATGGCCGTTCAGCATGCGTTTCAAAATGCACAACTTGACTTAAAGCATGAACGCCGGTGTCAGTACGACCCGCAGCATGCAACCGGATAGGATGTTGCGCAATAGATGAAATTGCCGATTCCAAGGCATCCTGCACGCCGCAAGCTGACGGCTGGCTCTGCCAGCCACAAAATTGCGAGCCATCATAAGACACTCCTAATGCAACCTTCATGCAAAGCCTCGGTAAATCATAAAAACAAACAATACTGATAACAAAACCATCATTATTTTATCTACTAAACTAAATGGCAGCTTCTGAAATAAAACTGTATTTGCTTGGGGTAAACATTTTATATATTCGTCAATCTGATCCAGATGCCTGAAGCTGAAATTGTCTTTATCATTCGCAGCAAGCTCTTCGACATAATCTAATGTGAGCATCAGCCTTGCCGCGAATCGTTCAACATTTAAACCTAAGAATTTGAACGGTGACATAATCATATACATGCCCAGCATCATTTGCTCCCTAGGGCTGCTAGTCAATAATAAACTTAATGCAGCCAATGCTATCAACAGTCTCTCAATTTGCACCAGCCCTGATTGCAAGCCTTCAAAAGTGGGGGCAAAATGAACAGGGAAATTGGGAATCAACTCTCCCGGTGTACCGAATGCATAGATCATAAATATAGATAAGAATAACCAGCGCATACGACGCACTGCGTGCAAAAAGGTGTGGATTTTCAAGATAAAAACCATGACAAAGAAACACAGCATCATAAAAAAGAGCATCGTGCTATTGACCATACTAATGAGCAATAACACCAATATAAAACACAAAATTTTTATTAATGGATGCATCAATATCGGCTGATTTGTATCTGTTAATTTTTCAAGAATTTTCTATTGTTGAATCATACTATCGTTAGCCATCACAACCGATTGTTATTTAATAAAAAAGCCGAGCAATGTGCTCGGCTTTTTTATTACCAAATAAACTAGGCCAGACTTGCCAATAGCTTTTCAGCTGTTGCACGCTGTTGAGAGCCGCCTTCCTTAAGCACCTCGTCTAACAAATCACGAGCACCTTCTATATCTTCCATGTCAATATAAACTTTCACCAAGTCCAGCTTGATATCAACATCAGGATTTTCGTTTTCCACTACAGCTTCTGCTATCAACTCAGGAACTGGCATATCTGCAACCTCTTGCGGCGCTGCAGATATTTGAGATTGAGTGTCACTCAGATCCAGACTGATTGCAGAAAAATCAAAATCATTAGCTTCATTTGAGTTTGATCCGTTAGCTTCGTTAACAAACGCAGGCAACTCCTGCTCATCAGCAAGTGGAAAATCAAATGATATTTCTTCCGGTTTATCATCATCCCCTATGCTTGAAGCATCTTCAGCTTCAAAATTAAGGCTTATTCCATCTAATGCAGCAGCTTGCTGCTTATCCTGATTAGCTTCTTCAGTTGAATCACCAAAACCTTCAAAACTAAAGTCAACAGCGTCGAGTGCGCTAGATTCTGTTTTGACTTCTTCTGCAAGAGCTACAGCATCCGTGAAACCTTCAA
>JBFZCQ010000012.1:0-3758 GCA_041307905.1 Methylotenera sp. | reverse complement strand
ACCGTACTCAAAACGATTCGGCACCAGAAAACCTATATCGGCACCGAATGTACGTAGCCCTTTCACAGCGACCGCGGTTGCAGTTGCACCATCGGCATCATAGTCGCCTATCACCAGCAGTTTTTTATTAGCCTGAATTGCATCCGCCAGCAATTTGGCCATCTCCTGGTTATTGGTCAGGCTATGGGGAGGCAGTAAATGGCTCAGATTCACGGAAATCTGTGCGACATCAGATATGCCGCGCGCAGCAAAAAGACGCGCCACCAAAGGTGACAGACCTGCATTCTGTAAATATTCAGCGGCAGTTTGTGATACAGAACGTTGTTTGATTAAAGTCATTTTAAATACAATCACTTCAAATACAAACCAACAGGTTTGCTTTTACGCCAGAGTTTATAGGTATCCACTGGCCTGATCGTTGCAACCGTTGTCTTTTCATAAAACCCTAAATTTAACGTCAACCGTTCGATTTTTCTAGCTCTTAATGTATCCCATAGCACAGCAAAGTTTATGTCATCAGATAGATGTTGACCCGGCAATTCCAAGCGCGCATGCAAATGGGAACCTATGTGCTGTAATATTTTGAGTAATGGCCGCTCTGCCGGATCAATAGCCAAACCAGACCATTTCGCAAGACCATGATAAAGCGGGCTATTGGCAACGAATAAGTCTATGCCATTTGCAGGTGGTATCGGTTGCGGCATCAAGCCGCCACCGGAAAGCCATACACTGTTAACAGCAGCCTGATGCTTAAACTCACGCTGAATGTTTACCGGGTGATCATGCAACAGCATTTGAATTTCATTCAAATATGAAACCCATAATGACGCCGCAGCACCCTGTGGCATGAATTGATAGATATTGCGATCCATAGCGACACTGGGCAACGTGGTTTCAATTTCCGGCATCTGCTTTAAGCGCAAATACCATGCACCTGAGTTGCCAATACAAAACGTCATGCCATCTTTTTCGAAATGCTGATTTAAGTTAGCAATAATCAATTCAGCGTGCTCACGCTCTACCTTTAGAGGCGCAGGCTCACTCAAACTGAAGCTGTCTCGCTGTAACAGTAAATGCACAGGATCCGCGCGTAACCAGTATTCATCATTCACAACCAAGCCATCAGCATTCGCGGCAATCGGTGCTATTGGATAATCCGGCTTGGCGGCCAATCCATACTGCGCACAAACGACTGCCTCAAGCGGAAGATCCAACTGCCTGACGGTTGCCTTTGATAACAAACGCGCCAAAGCACTATAGGCAGGCAAGGCGACCAGATTATTACTCAAGTGGCAATCTACAGTTAATTTCACTTTATTAATTTACATAATTTTAATTAACTGCAATTTTACTTGTAAGTAGCAATGCAATGGATAAATCTCATGAAATAGCAATAAAAAAAACCTGACCGCTTTTTAAAGCAGCCAGGTTTATATGTGGTGGTAATTTTTGCAGTAAAACTTTAGTTTCAGACTATTTTAGTAATAACGAGGCTCGCCACGGTATTCTCGATCATTCCAGCCACGATGCTTACCGTGGCCTTTACGTTTGCCAGGTTTATCGTAATAAGCGGGTTCCAGATAGCTGACTTGCGATACCATACGGCTATTTGGTGCTACAGCAACATTCACATCGATGTACCGTCCTGGATGCTGACTGGTAACAGTATTATAAGTCCTGCCGTTATATTCATAAGCAACCAGATAACCTGAATTTACGGTTTGCCAGTAATCTACCTGATAGCAGCTTTGCACCGGTACAGTTCTTGTTGTAACTACATTGTTTCTGCTGTTGGCGATACGGTCGCCGGCAATTGCACCAACACCCGCACCAACCGCAGCCGCAGCAACGCGGCCGCTGCCACGACCAACAGTACTGCCAAGAAGCCCACCTGCGACACCGCCGATTACAGCACCCGTAATAGAATGGCCACGATCATTGCTGTAACTTTGCTGCTGATATTCGGTACGACATTCGTCACGCGGCATATTCACGCGTTCGACCTGGGGAGTTACTGAAAGCACTCGGGCAGTATCAGTATACATATCGTCTGCCATTGCCGGCGTTACGAATGCCGCTGCCAATAAAGCCGGGGCAAACATCGCCACACGAACGCCATTTACAACATTAAACTTAATATTACGCATTTAACTTCTCCTTATTGCTTGTTTTTATCAAGCTATTTGCACTGCCATTATTAAATCGGATCACCGATTACTGCATGATCACTCATTTAAGATTCATGCAGATGGTCATTCAACGGCACTTGATTAAATTTAGCTGACAGGGAGTTGTTAATGTTGTGTAACTAATGATTTTCATGACCCATCATCAACCTCATCCCCTTCAATCACTAAATCGGGGATATGGTTGAATGCAATGCGCATCGGTGCGTCCTTGAGCGCATCATGTGCGCCGCCAAAGTAGATCGTGTTTTTACCAAACTTCAGGTTAAGGGTATCAATTGCCTTATTGAGCTTCTTCACGTTTTCAAGCGGCGTAATCTGAAACAGATCTTGGGCAGCTTCTTCGGCCGTGACTAAATCAGAAAAAGAAATACCTACCGCATAAGGCTCATGCCTAGTGTCTGGATAATGCTGCAAAAACTGTTCAAGCGCATCTATCAACTGCAGCGTGTTATCAGTAGGTGAAATTGCACTCTCCACACTCCAGCTCGGCATATTTCTGAACTTGACCTTGACGCTGATTTTTGAGGCCAGCAAATCGTAGCTACGCATACGCATACAGGCTTTCTGCAACAAGCGGTGCAGCACCGCACGCACGCCGGCTTCATTGCGTTGCTCAGGCGGCAGCACATGTGAATGTCCCAGACTGCTGCGTGCATTTTTCACATAATACGGCTCTATGCCTCGCAGCTTGTCATACATACGCTCACCTTCAATGCTGCCCCATGCCGTTTGCAACTGCTGTCGATTTGCTGCATACAGTTGTTCAATAGTTGTGATTTTGTAACGCGCCAGTCGCGCCTCCATCTGTTTGCCAATACCGTTTAAATCACGCAATTTCAGCCCGAACAAACGCTGCGGTAATTCATGCGGCGCTATCAGCACACAGCCATCCGGCTTTTGCATATTAGACGCTACTTTGGCCAGATATGTATTCGGTGCAATGCCGATTGAGCATTTGATGTAGTCACCTGCATTTTTGGCAAGTACCTGTTTTATTTTAGCGGCTAGTTTCAGTGCATTTTCCGGTAGCTGCTGACTTCCGGTCAGTTTGCAAACCATTTCATCGATTGAGAGCACTTTTTCTACATGAGAACAGCTTTCAACCATTTCAATCAGCTTGTGGTGATATTCCACATAAACCGGCGGACGCGCCTCTACAAAAATAATATCCGGACACAGCTTGCGTGCATCACTGACAATGGTTCCGGTTTTAACACCAAAGGCTTTGGCCTCATAACTGGCTGCAATGCAACAGGTGGTTTCCGCCATTACCGCCAGCACGCCAACCGGCTTGCCGCGTAAAGCAGGCACTAACTGCTGCTCTACAGAAGCAAAATAGGAGTTAAAGTCGACGTAAAGTGAATTTAATTTCATACTAAAATTGTAATCTTTACTGAATTAAACTGACTAAGGTAGAACAATTAAATATTGTTGGACTTTAAATTAATATGGATAAAATTAAGGTAAATAAAAAAATGAATAACGAACAGATAGCAGTATTTGCAGGTGGTTGTTTCTGGTGCACTGAACCGGTGTTCAGCCAACTCAAGGGTGTAAGCAAAGTTGTTT
>JBFZCQ010000011.1:0-3051 GCA_041307905.1 Methylotenera sp. | reverse complement strand
GTTTTGCCGCTGGCAACCTGCTTGATTTTCATACCGCGTTCAAAGCGGCCTGAGCATACGCGCAGGAACGCGATACGGTCACGGTGTTTCGGATCCATATTCGCCTGAATCTTGAACACAAAACCTGAAAATTTGCCTTCATCTGCGGCTACCGCGCGGCTTGCTGTATTACGTGATTGAGGTGGTGGTGACAGTTCAACCACCGCATCCAGCAATGACTGCACACCAAAGTTGTTGATGGCAGAACCGAAGAATACCGGTGTCTGTTTGCCACTCAAATAACGCTCTTTATTAAAGGTGTGCGATGCACCGCGCACCAGTTCAATATCCAGACGCAAATCTTCCACCTGATGGCCGAGCACTTCATCCAGCCGTGGATTATCCAGGCCTTTGATTACTTCAGACGTACCTTTTTCTGCACGAGGGTCAAAGAATGAAATTTCGTCGTTATACAAATGATAAACGCCGCGGAATGTTTTGCCCATGCCGATAGGCCAGGTGATCGGTGCGCATTCCATACCCAGTGTGGTTTCAATCTCGTCCAGCAGTTCGATTGGCGCACGGCTTTCACGGTCTAATTTATTGATGAACGTGATAATCGGCGTGTCGCGCATGCGGCATACGTTAAGTAGTTTAATCGTTTGCGCTTCTACACCGTTGACCGAGTCAATCACCATGACTGCAGAATCGACTGCAGTAAGTGTTCTGTAAGTATCTTCCGAAAAGTCATCGTGGCCTGGCGTATCAAGCAGGTTGATCATGTGCTCACGGTAAGGAAACTGCATCACAGATGAAGTGACTGAAATACCGCGCTGCTTTTCCAGTTCCATCCAGTCTGACGTTGCATGGCGTGCTGCCTTGCGGCCACGCACTTCACCGGCAACTTGAATCGCACCGCCGAACCATAGCAGTTTTTCAGTGAGTGTGGTTTTACCCGCATCTGGGTGCGAAATAATGGCAAAGGTGCGGCGGCGGGTGATTTCTTCTTGCAGTGACATGGGCAATTAGTGAGGCTAAAAATACAAAAGCTGCATTTTACCCGAAATACCTAAATTGCCGTTACTACTGGAGTGTTTAGTAGTAATATTATAGATATATAAAGTGTTTTGAAGTGAATTTAATCTTTTCAATTTTAAGGAGATTTGCTGTGAAATATTATGTATTGGGTTTATCTGCAATTTTGCTGACTGCCTGTTCAAATCAAGAAACTCTTAAAGCAAATACAAAAAATACGGTAGCTTCAGACAAAATTCAAACCTGCGTTGCTTGCCATGGTGCAGATGGAAAAACTGGAAAGCCAGGTGTGCCGCCACTGGGTGGCAGATCACATGAGGAGCTAGTTGCTGCAATGGAAAGAGTGCGAGAGGCATATTCACCGCAACCATTGCTCGGTCATCAGTTGAGTGATGATGATATCAGGGTGATAGCGGATTACTTTTCTTCTGTAAATTAAATACGACTCTATAATTTTGGTATAAGGTATTTGTGAAGTGGGTTTAGTTATTAATCTGCTTCATAAATACTTACATACTTTTCTATTTAACAGTTCTAAAGACAACGCTTCTGTTTTTTTAAGCATGATCAGTTACCAGAAAAAGAAGGCAGAACAGCTTATCTATTCTGCCTAAGTCTTATTTTCTAAGCTTTATTTCAACATTTTAATTTATTTAATAACTTCTTTTAACTGCTCCAGAATCGCCGGGTTATCTAGCGTTGATATGTCAGAAGTAATTTCTTCACCTTTGGCCAATGTGCGTAACAGTCGGCGCATGATTTTACCAGAGCGGGTTTTAGGCAGGTTGTCACCAAAGCGTATTTCATCCGGTTTGGCGATAGGGCCGATTTCTTTGCCCACCCAGTCGCGCAGTTGTGCCACAATTTTTTTGGCTTCTTCACCTTCTGGTCGTGCGCCTTTGAGCACCACGTAGGCCACGACAGACTCACCTTTAACATCGTGCGGCTTGCCTACTACCGCGGCTTCAGCCACTAATGGGTTAGCTACCAGCGCAGATTCTATTTCCATGGTGCCTAGACGGTGACCGGATACATTGAGCACGTCATCAATGCGACCCATGATTGTGAAGTTACCGGTCACAGCATCACGCACGGCGCCATCGCCTGCAAGGTAGGTTTTGCCGCCTAAGTCTATCGGGTAGTAGCTGGCTTTGTAACGCTCAGGGTCGTTATAAATGGTACGGATCATGGAAGGCCATGGTTTTTTTATGACCAGCAAACCGCCGGTACCCCATGGTACGTCTTTGCCGGTTTCATCCACGACATCAATATCAATGCCAGGGAAGGGCAGTGTGCATGAGCCTGGAACCAGCGGCGTGACACCCGGTAACGGTGTAATGACATGACCGCCGGTTTCGGTTTGCCAGAATGTGTCAGCAATCGGGCAGTGACTGCCGCCTACATTTTCGTAATACCACATCCAGGCTTCAGGATTGATTGGCTCACCTACAGAACCCAGCAAGCGTAAGCTTGAGAGGTCGTAATTTCTAGGATGCACTTCCGGGTTGGTTTCAGATGCTTTGATCAATGAACGAATCGCAGTCGGTGCAGTATAGAAAATAGATACTTTGTGTTTTTGTATCATCTCCCAGAATCGGCCGGCATTTGGGTATGTTGGAATGCCTTCGAAAACAACCTGTGTTGCGCCCACCGCCAGCGGACCATAGGCTACATAGCTATGACCGGTAATCCAACCCACGTCTGCGGTACACCAGAATACGTCATTGTCCTTAATGTCAAAAGTCCAGCGCATGGTGTTCATGGCATGTAGCAGGTAACCGGCTGAGCTGTGCTGTACGCCTTTTGGTTTGCCGGTAGAGCCTGAAGTGTAGAGCAGGAATAACGGATGCTCTGCGTTTACCATAACCGGCTCACAGGTGTCGGCAGTGCCGGAAATTAAATCATGCCACCAGATGTTGTTGCTGTTCCATTCGATTTCCAGACCGGTTTTTTTGAGTACGACGACTTTCTCAATGGTGTCGCAGCCACCCATGTCTATGCCTTCATCAACTGCAGCTTTCAATGGCATGGTTTTGC
>JBFZCQ010000010.1:0-4321 GCA_041307905.1 Methylotenera sp. | reverse complement strand
TATCACAGTTACAGGCAAGCGATACACCGCATCTGGTCGTGGTCGGTAACGCAGCACAGACCATGCATCCTGTGGCGGGGCAGGGCTTTAATGTTGGCTTGCGCGATGCTGAGGTGCTGGCTCGGCATATTGCCAATGCACCAGACCAGGCAGGCAGCAGCGAAATGCTGGCTGAATATCGCGGCAGCCGTAAAACCGATACCAAACACGGACTGTTATTTACTGATTTTCTGGTAAATATTTTTTCTAATGATATTTTAGGCGTATCTGCTTTAAGAAGCGTCGGGATCGGAATGTTTGATCTGGTGAAGCCGGTAAAACGATTCCTGGTCAGCAAAATGAGTTTTGGCAAATGAGTAACAGCGTCCTTAAAACTGATGTGACAATTGTCGGTGCCGGTTTGGTTGGCTTGTCTGCAGCACTTGCAATGACAAAGGCTGGGCATAAAGTGGTGCTGGTCGATCAGCAGATGTACTTAGCCGACAGCCAGTTGCCTGACAGTGATATCGATTGGGATCAGCGTATTTATGCGATTAGCCCGAAAAACGTACAATGGCTGAGCAGTTTAGGTGTCTGGCAATTACTTGATACATCACGCATTGGTGAAATGCAGGCGATGGAAATATGGGCTGATGCTACAGCTACGCCATTACCCTTACTTGCTGAAGATGACAATGCTGACGATCTGGGTTTTATTGTTGAAGAGCGCGTTTTAAAAAAGGCGCTGATGCAGCGGGTGCAGGCTTACGGGGTTCGTACTTTTTTTGGTGGCAAATGCACAGTTCTAAATTCAACACCAAAGCAGGCAATATTACAGCTGGATAACCAGCAGGTGATTGAAAGTACGTTGCTGATTGCCGCAGACGGGGCTAACTCATGGGTACGGCAGCAGCTTGGCATAGCGGTTGAACAAAAGAATTACAACCAGACAGCAGTCGTAGCAAATTTTTTTACCGAAAAGCCGCATAACAATATTGCCCGGCAATGGTTCAGGCAAGAGAGAGCTAGCTCAGATGCAGGCTGGCATTGCGGTATCCTTGCCTGGCTACCGCTACCGGGAAATAAAATTTCCATCGTGTGGTCAGCCACAAGTCAGTATGCTGAATACCTGATGCATTTAGAGGCTTCTGCATTCAGTAAAGAGGTGATGCGGGCTGGTGATGCCGCTTTAGGGACGTTGACCATGATTGGTTCACCGGCAGCTTTTCCATTGATATTGAAAAAAGCCGAGGCGCTGGTTCGGGGTAGCGTTGTACTGGCAGGTGATGCTGCGCATCGCATTCACCCGATGGCAGGGCAGGGCGTTAATTTGGGTTTTCGTGATATTGTTGATCTGACACAAATATTATCTAGCCGACATTTGTATCAGCCGATTAATGATAGTAGCTTGTTAAAGCGTTATACACGCGCCAGAAAAGCAGACTTATCAAATATGCTGATGCTGACTAATGGTTTGTATCATTTATTTGAAAGCCAAAACCCATTTGTGCAAAAAGTAAGGAATTGGGGACTGTCTGCGACTAATCAGCAGGTAATCAAGAAAAGACTGGTTAGACAAGCTATTTCACTTTAATCTTCGCCCGATTGTGAAGTGTGTGTTCAAAATGGATAGGCTTAATAGTAATTATATAAAGGAAATTGAATGTTAAAAAAATTAGTCAGCATTGCTTTGCTTAGTTCACTTTCAACCTTTGTCATGGCTGATGAGGCTAGTGTGAAAAAAGCAGTTGAAAGTGCATATCCAAAATTCAAGGTAGATAAGGTGACAAAAACGCCATACGCAGGTTTGTATGAGGTGTTCATGGCAGGCCAGATTATCTATACCGATGAAAAGCTGACCTTTCTAATCGCCGAAGGTCGCCTGGTTGACCCGAAAACAAAAAAAGATATCACGGGTGAACGCTTGGAAGAGTTGACCAGAATCGACTTTAACAGCCTGCCGCTAGATCAGGCGATTAAAGTCGTCAAAGGTAACGGCAGCCGTAAGCTGGTGGTATTTTCAGATGTGGACTGCCCATATTGCAAACGTTTAGAGCGCAATGAACTGGCCAATATTACTGATGTAACTGTTTATACATTCCTTTATCCAATCGAGCAGTTGCATCCAGATGCAGCGAATAAATCTAAACTTATCTGGTGTGCAAACAATCGTACTAAGGCATGGGAAGACTGGATTTTAAGAGATCAATTACCAAGTTCTGCAGGTAATTGTGAGGTGCCATTGGAAAAAGTTGGCCAATTGGCTAAAAAAGCCGGTGTTAGTAGTACGCCAACTTTGATTTTTGCTGATGGTAAACGTATGCTGGGCGCGCAACCGTATAAAGAAATTGAGCGTATGCTGACCGCAGCAGCTAAAAAATAAGTTTTCAGATCGTGCAGGTGTAAATAAAAAAACGACCATCAATGGTCGTTTTTTTTATTTATAGTTTGTTACTCGGTTTGATTAACCGCCACTTACCACTTCGCCCAGTTTGAAAATTGGCAGATACAGGGCAACTACCAAGCCGCCAATCAACGTGCCTAACACTACCATAATGACAGGTTCCATTAAGCTTGCCAGTGCGTCTACGGCGTCATCTACTTCAGCCTCGTAGAAATCAGCAACTTTGCTCAGCATTGAGTCAAGTGCTCCTGACTCCTCTCCAATAGCAGTCATCTGCAGCACCATGTTTGGAAAAACATTGCTGTTTTGCATGGCAACCGTAAGGCTGGTACCGGTGCTGATCTCGCTCTGAACTTTTTTTGTGGCGTCGTAATAAACTCTGTTGCCTGATGCGCCGGCCACTGAATCCAGTGCTTCAACCAGTGGAACGCCCGCAGAAAACATTGTCGCTAGTGTACGTGCAAATCTAGCGATAGTCGCTTTACGTATCAACTCGCCAAATACTGGTAATTTAAGGATTAATCTATCCATGGTTGCCTGCATTGCGATGGAACGTTTCCATGTATAGAAGAAAAACCACAGACCAAAACCAATAGAGCCGAATATTGCCCACCACCATTGCACAAATCCATCAGAGATGGCCATCACCACCAGTGTTGGTCCAGGCAAGTCTGCACCAAAGCTGCTAAATAGTTCCTTGAAAGCAGGAACTACAAAAATCATAATCACAGCTGTAATGATAAATGCAACAGCGATAATTGAAATTGGGTAAAAAAGCGCAGATTTGATTTTTGATTTAATCGCAAGAATTTTTTCTTTGTAGGTTGCCAGTCTATCTAATAATGTATCCAGGATACCGGCCTGTTCACCGGCTCCAATCAGATTGCAGAATAATTGATCAAAATACAGCGGGTATTTACGAAAGGCTGTGCTCAGGCTGCTACCTGTTTCAACATCGGATTTGATATCCATTAAAAGTTTTGCCACGGCAGGGTTGCTGTGTCCTTTGCCTACAATGTCAAAGGACTGCAGCAAGGGGACGCCGGACTTCATCATTGTTGCAAGTTGGCGGGTGAATAGTGTGATATCTTTTTCACTGACTTTTCCCTTGCCAGCAAAACTGCTTTGCTTTTTAACTTTTGTAACAGTAATGCCCTGACGACGTAAAGTGGAATTAACTAGAGTCTCGCTCGCGGCTTTCATCTCACCTTTGGTTATTTTGCCTTTTTTGTCCTTACCTTCCCATGAATAGGTAATTTCTTTTGTAGTTTTAGGATTGGCTGCCATGGTGATTTCCTGAGCGATTTATTTCGCGTTTTTGGTCATATTTATTTTTATATAAAACTGGAAAGCTATTCATTGGTGCAGGCTTCAACTTCTTCGATTGAGGTTAATCCTTGTATCACTTTTAATACACCAGAACGGCGCAAGTCATTTACACCTTCTGCTCTTGCCTGATCTGCAATATCGTGTGCGGTACCGTTTTTCATAATGATACGGCTGATAGCATCGGTAACAGGCATCACCTGATAAATGCCTACGCGCCCTTTGTAACCAGCATTGCATAGATCGCAGCCATCCGGATTATGTCCATACAACTGCCAGTCTTCTTTGAAATCTTCCTCAATGAATCCGACACGCAATAAAGCTTCCTTTGGAACTGATAATGGAATTTTGCAATGTTTACATAAACGCCTTGCCAGGCGCTGTGCAGTAATGAGCGAAACTGCAGATGCAATATTGAAAGGTGCAACTCCCATGTTAAGCAGGCGGGTAAGCGTTGAGGGTGCATCATTGGTATGTAATGTTGACAGAACCATGTGGCCAGTTGATGCGGCTTTAATTGCCATGTCTGCTGTTTCAAGATCACGAATTTCACCGATCATGATAATGTCAGGATCCTGACGCAAGAAAGATTTTAAAGCAGCAGCAAAAGTG
>JBFZCQ010000009.1:0-10437 GCA_041307905.1 Methylotenera sp. | reverse complement strand
TGGATAGTAATAATGTTTCAACGGCTGAAGATTTAGTAAAAATGGTGAATGCGGCATACCATTATCCAGAGATTCGTCAGGTCAGCACTTTGCCGTCACAGGAAGTGACTTTGTTTGGTCGGCAGAATCCGCTTAATTTCGTTAATACCAATGCTTTGGTCCGTGGCGGCAACTGGACAATCGGTTTATCTAAAACAGGCTTTATCAATGAAGCGGGCCGTTGCTTGGTAATGCAGGCTGAAATCTCAGGCCAGCCAACTATCATTGTGTTGCTTGATTCAGCTGGAAAGATGACGCGTATCGGTGATGCTAATCGTATCCGTAAATGGGTAGAGCGCAATGATACTAATTCACTAGGTGATCACGTTCATGGTTAGCCATCTGCACTATAGGTAATATTAGGATAGCAGGTAATAAAAAAGCGGCCCAATGATCTGACCCCCAATAGTTGGACATTAAGCTGGGTTTAAAAATAAGGACTGATTTCTGTATTGCACAGGACTCAGTCCTTTTAATTTTGTCTTAATCCTTTCGTGATTGTAATACCAAATATATTCTTTTAGTTCTTCAATGAAGTCATCCGCATCGGTAAATCTTTTCGTGTAGTAAAACTCTGATTTAAGAACCCCAAAGAAACTCTCCATCGCAGCATTGTCTAAACAATTACCTTTCCTCGACATACTTTGTAGCATTCCACGCTGTTTCAGTGTGTTTTGATAGCCTTTCATTTGATACTGCCAGCCTTGATCGCTGTGCACGAGCGGCTGCTCGTCGTGTTTTAACTTCTTGAGCGCTTCCTGAAGCATATTCGGAATAAGTTGTGCGTGCGGACGCTTATCTACCGTAAACGATACGATCTCACGATTAAAGAGATCAAGAACCGGTGAAAGATAAACCTTTTGTCCTGCGATATTAAACTCTGTCACATCTGTCACCCACTTCTCATTAGGACGGTTCGCTTCAAACTGACGTGCTAAATGATTTGGCGCACTCTGTCCGACCTGACCTCGATAGGACTTGTACTTCTTCACGCGCACCACCGACTTGAGCTTTAATGCACCCATAAGTTTCTGTACTGTTTTGTGGTTAAGAAGACAGCCCATCTGTCTTAGCACCAAGCCAATACGACGATAGCCGTAGCGCCCTTTGTGTTGGTGATAGACATCTTGTATCAGTTGCTTCTCGCTTACATATCGATCTGCCTGTTGATGGCTATGATAGTAATAGGTACTTCTGGATAAGCCAGATAAGTCCAACAGCCGTTCCAACTCGTGTTGAGCCCTTAACTCAGTAATCAATGCGGCTTGGTCTTTGCGGCCAACTGCTTTTCCTGAATTAAGGCTTGTAACTTTTTTAAGTAATCACGCTCCGCTCGAAGATTCAGCACCTCTTCTAACAACTCTTCAGGCGTCATCTCTTTGGGAGGTTTATCAATTTTAGGCTTAGATTTCGTCAACTTAGGTCTTCCACGAGGCTTAGCTACCAGGGCTGCTGCTCCACCAGTATTATAAAGTTTTTGCCACTGCATCACCGATGTAAATGCAGCAATGCCAAAGAAGGCTGCTGCTCTTATAGGAGACATATGATGTTCTTTCATATGCTGAAGAACGCTTAGCTTGAATTTGACAGAATAGATTTGTGTGCGCTTCTCAAAGTAGTCTGAACCATGGCACTGGTATCCATAGATCCATTTCCTTAATTGACTGTGGTGGATATCATACTTCTTAGATAGTGCTCTATAACCAAGCTTGAACGATTCGTGGTCTTGAACGACTGCGAGTTTTAATTCTTTTGTGTATTTGGACATGAAAACTGCACCTTAGTTAGTTGAACAAAGTGTCCAACTTTTGGGGTGCAGTTCATAAAGCCGCTTTTTTATTGATTAAAATCCCAACAAACAATAACTAAATAGCTATTAATTAGATGACTTAGCCTGCTGTTTGTAATATTCACGCACTGGCGTCATATCAAACTCACGCGCCCATTCAATCATTTTATCGAAAGCTGGAGCACCGATCTCGCCAACCTGTGCATGAATGCCCGCCTGTTCACGGATTATCAGAATACCTGGTATCTGGGTCACTTCAAAATATTCACCAATTTCAGGATCAGCCTCTGTATCGACCATACCGAATACGATATCAGGATTTTTTTCAGCGGCGGCTTCAAACGTCGGCTTAAATGCAACGCATGGATCACACCACTTCGCCCAGAAATCAACAATCACAAAAGGATTATTCTCAATAGTTTCTTTAAAATTCGCTTTGGTAAGTGCTACAACTGCCATGATTTTGCCTTTAATTGAACGAAGCTAGCAGTTTATCAGAACACTAATCTTTCGTTAAGTTTTGTATTAAGGACTCTTCTACAAATGCAGAGTTTAGGATGCAATACAAGGCATACGGAACGCAGAAACCGAGATAGTATGAAATATATAGCGAGGTTACAAGTACTGCGCAACGCAGTAAGGCGCCCGAAAAATGTATTTATAGAAGTGCCCTATGTAGCATCCTGTACACCCTGCCCCCAACTTGCATCAAAAAACAACTCAGATAGCGGCTTGCGTATGCGCGCTGCTGTTTCTCGTACCAGCGTATCTCCGCTCAAAGTGGATATATCAGCCGGATAACCAACCGAAATCATCGCCATCACTGAATATTGCGCAGGAATATTAAATTGTTCGCGGGCAAGATTAGCATCAAAACCACCCATCTGATGCGCCATCAAACCCATGCTGCTAGCCTGCAGGCAAAGGTTTTCAACTGCGGCACCTGTATCATATTGAGCAAATCGGTTTGGCTGTTGATTATGTCCAAACAAAGTATCCGCACACGCTAGCACCAGTACTGGCGCGTCTTTCGCCCATGCCTGATTGCCAGGAACCAGGCAATCAAAAGCCTGCTGCCAAGCTTGCGGATTTGTTGCCTTATTCCACACCACAAAACGCCATGGCTGATCACCAAAGCAGGAAGGCGCCCAGCGAGCAGCCTCTAACAAAGTAACTACCTGAGGATGTGCGACAGCTTTTGCAGCATCATACGCACGTCCGCTCCATCGATTAGCAATCGTTGCATCAATCGCCACTTGGGTAATAGCAGGTTTATGCATAATATCAGGCCTCTAAAAATGGATAATCAGTGTAACCTTTTTCTGAACCGCCGTAAAAAGAGCTTGAGTCAGGGTCATTCAGCGAGGCATCAGCTTTAAATCGCTCAACCAGATCCGGATTAGCAATAAAAGGTACACCATAAGCGATAGCATCAGCATGACCGCTCCCAATTGCAGTATTGCCCCGTTCTTTGTCATAAGCTAGGTTTGCAATATAACCGCCTTTGAACAGCTTGCGCATTGCAGCAAAATCAAATGGAGCAGACTCTCCGCCGCCATGAATACCGCCTTCTACCACATGCAGGTAAGCCAGATTAAATCGACTTAATGACTCTGTCACATAATTAAACAATGCCTGTGGGTTAGTGTCATTCATGTCGTTGAATGGATTAACCGGAGATAGGCGCACGCCTACTTTATCTGCACCGGCAAAAGCTACCACAGCCTCGGTTACTTCCATCAGTAAACGTGCACGATTCTCAAAACTGCCGCCATAATTATCAGCACGTTTATTGCTGCCGTCACGCAGGAATTGATCAAGCAGATAACCATTAGCAGCATGTACTTCAACGCCATCAAAACCAGCCGCAAGTGCACATTTAGTTGCATGCAAATAATCAGCCACAATACCCGGCAATTCACTTGCATCAAGCGCACGAGGTTCAACGTAATCGACTAAACCTTGATAGGTGAATGCCTGACCTGCCGGTTTAATCGCAGAAGGTGCGACCGGCAATGCATTGTTTGGCAATAAACTTGGATGCGAAATACGACCCACATGCCAGAGCTGAATCACAATCTTGCCACCTTTGGCATGTACGGCATCGGTAATTTTTTTCCAGCCTGTGACTTGCGCATCGGTATAAATCCCAGGTAGCAGCGGATAACCATGCGCCATCTCGGAAATCGGCGTAGCTTCAGTAATAATCAAACCGGCTGTTGCACGCTGCTCATAATAAGTTATATTAATTTCTTGGGGCACACCTGCTGCACCTGCGCGGTTACGTGTCAGCGGCGCCATCACAATACGGTTACTGAGATTAATTGAGCCTAACTTTGCTGGACTGAATAAATTCAATGACATTGATTACTCCTATATATTTACTGCAATAATTTGTTTTGCTTGTTCTAATGATATGCGCTCAGCTGTTATTCGTAGCATTGCTAATCTCTTGCACCCAGCGGTCAATGCAAAGGTAAATCAAACAACAATAACTCTGATTCAGCATTCGCTTTTATGTGTAATTCAGCAGCGCCATCCAGCATGACTGCATCACCAGATTCACACAGCTGAGCATTAATCACTACATTGCCGCGTGCTATGTGCAAATATGCACTGCGGTTTTCGTTTACAGTATAAGAAAGATTAGCCTGCGCATCCAATATGGAAGCAAAGAGCTGCATATCCTGATGTACTTTTAAGACAGGCGCTGAATTGGTATGTGCGGCGATCAAACAAAACTCGTTTAACTTTTGTTCAGCACTGAAATGATTTTCTTCATAAGACGGCTCCAGATTCAAAATGTCCGGCATAATCCATATCTGCAACAGATGCACATCATTAGTATCTGAAGCATTAAACTCGCTATGCACAATCCCAGTCCCAGCAGTCATACGCTGCACATCACCTGCTCTGATAATTGAACCGTTACCGATACTATCTTTATGCTGCAACTCACCCCGCAGTATATAGGTGATAATCTCCATGTCTCTGTGCGGATGCATACCAAAGCCTTGGCCAGGCGCAATAATGTCATCATTAATCACACGCAACGCTGAAAAATGCATATGTTTTCTGTCGAAATATTCCGCAAACGAAAAAGAATGATAGCTTTGCAGCCAGCCACGGTCAGCATAGCCTCGATCACCGCTTTTTCTTATCAGCAAGTTTTGCATTTATATCCTTTCTTATTCAATCTTATTGAATAATTTTAAGCATAGTATTACTAATACAAATATACTAATAGCAAATTTTTTTGCATAGTTTATTCAAAAAAACTGATGGACTTATCATGAGCTTAAAGCTATCGCTGGAATCACTGGAAGTGCTGGATGCTATCGCTAGCAAAGGCAGCTTTGCGGCTGCCGCAGAATCGCTATTCCGTGTACCTTCAGCACTCACCTATACGGTACGCAAACTGGAAGAAGATTTAGGCGTTACCTTATTCAATCGAAGTGGTCATCGTGCTGAACTTACTGCTGCCGGTGCAGAATTGCTGCGTGAAGGCCGCAATCTCCTCAATGCAGCTAATGAACTTGAACTGCGCGTCAAACGCATTGCCAGCGGAGTTGAAACTAAACTCACCATTGCGGTCAGTGACATATTCAATATCGCTTCGATTTATCCGACTTTGGATAAGTTCTATGCACAGAATTTCGGCACCCGCCTGAAACTGTTGCGCGAAGTTTATGGTGGAAGCTGGGATGCCCTGTTAAGCGGTCGCGCTGACATCGCACTGGGTGCGCCTGGAGACGCCCCCACTGGTAGCGGATATATTGCAAAACCAATGGGCGCCTTGCAATTCCATTACGCCGTTGCTCCGCAGCACCCCCTTGCCAAGCTGCCGGATCCATTGCAAAATCAGGATATCATGCGTTATCGCTCAGTTTCAGCCGCTGACAGCTCCAGAAATCTGGCACCGCGTACTTCAGGTATATTATCAGGACAAGATGTGCTGACAGTACCTGATATGATGACAAAGCTTCAGGCGCAGGTTGCTGGCCTTGGCGTAGGTTATCTACCAAAAAAGCTGGCTGAACAACATGCTGCTGATGGTAACCTTGTAATAAAAGTTGTAGCCGAACCCAAACCTGAGGTCACCAGCTTTCTGGCGTGGCGCAGCAATGGCGGCAAAGCACAGCATTGGTTAATCAAAGAATTGCAGCGGCTTAATTTAGAGGACTTGTTACTTTAACAATGGCACTTAAAATCCCACGGATGTCAGCCAAAATTATGATAAAGAAAAATAAGGTTACCACAATGATACAAAACGAATTACCTGTTGAATTTGCTACGCTGAACAGAATTGCAGTCAAAGCCATGCTTTGGCTAAACGGCTTTGCCCATATCATTATTGGCCTGGCACTTGCCACTTCGGTCATTATGTTTACCTGGCTATTCTTCAAAGATTTGCAGGCTGCAGCTTATGCACACAATCTGGTACATGGTTTTTTGCATGCACTGGGCACTCTAATGCTGCTTTGGTCAATTTCAGCACTGATTTCGGCTGAAATACGCTACCTGCAGGGCAGCAAACTTCTGGTTGAAACCTTCGTCGAGGTAGTACTGGTTCTATTCCTGCGCAAACTGATCGTTATGCCGGTACAGGATGCAACACCGTCGTTCGCAGAAGTCGGCGTTTGGGTAGGCGGCGCCTTTGTACTGGGTGTTATTTATGTACTGATACGCTGGAGTCATAAACAATCGCCTGATGCATAAGCAGCCATCAACTCTAAACCCGGCAATGACCGATCACGACTTCATGCAGATTGCGCTAGATCTGGCGCAGCAGGCGGCTGCGGCAGGTGAGGTACCTGTCGGCGCGATTGTAGTAAAAAATGGTGAAATTATCGGGCGCGGCAGCAATGCACCCATTACTACACATGACCCTACAGCACATGCTGAAATTCGCGCAATGCGTGATGCAGCTCAACATATAAATAATTATCGACTTATAGGCTGCACACTTTATGTCACGCTGGAGCCGTGCGCAATGTGTACCGGAGCGATTCAACATGCACGTATTGCCAAAATGATTTACGGGGCTAGCGACCCGAAAACCGGCGCCTGCGGCAGTGTGGTGAACCTGATGGCGGAACCTAGACTCAACCACCATACAGAAATTTCAGGTGGTGTATTGGCTGCTGAATGTGGAGCATTGCTATCCAGCTTCTTTTCTGCCCGACGCAAAAAATCCAAACCAGCAGAAAACTAAACCAAAAACCTAACAACTGTAATAAAAAACCCAAAGTGGGGTTTTTATTACAGAATTACAGATAACTGATTAATCATCACCACCCATTAAACCCATCAGCAACTGCAACAAGCTAGTGAACAAGTTATAGATACTCATGTACAAACTTAATGTAGCCATGATGTAGTTAGTTTCGCCACCATTCACAATACGGCTCACGTCATACAAAATAAAACCAGAAAACAGAATCACGCCTACACCTGAAAGTGCCAATGTCATTGCCGGAATCTGCAAAAAGATATTAGCCAGAGAAGCCAAAATCAGTAGCACAATGCCAATAAGCAAGAACTTGCTCATGAAGCTGAAGTCTCTTTTGCTAGTAGCCGCAAAACTTGCCAGGCTGAACAGGATAATGCCGGTGCCGCCAGCAGCCAAACCGACGATTTGTGCACCGTTACTTAAATTCAGTGCATGCTGAAGAATCGGGCCTAACATCAAGCCTAGTAAAAATGTTAAACCTAACAGCAATACAACACCAAAGCTGCTGTTACGGTTTGCTGATATTGCTGCAAACATCCCAAACATAACAGCTATTGCGCCAATTGCGAAAATAAACGGATGCTGCTGTGCAAAGGCAAAATTCATACTCATGCCGATGAATGCGCCAATCACTGTTGGAATCATGGTCAAGCCCAACAATGCATAGGTATTGCGCAGAACTTTATTGGTAGCTTCTAAAGCCGACTCTGAACGGCCTAAAACTGGGGTATTGTCAAACATTGTCATTTCCTTAAAGTAATAAGAATTACAATATATAAGATAGCGGTTAAAGCGATAAGTTTCAAGTTAATTATTTAAGTAAACAACTCACCTTCCACTACTCCCACCTGTGCCACCTGATGCACAGCATTTACGAATTCCCCACTTTCATGCAGCGCATCCATTGTAAGTGGATGCTTATGACCGTGCATACGCGCTAAGCGGCTTAAACTCTGTGCCGACATCTGCCATTTAAGGTTTTCCAGCAACTCATCTGCCATAGCAGGCTGGTTGCACAGTAGCACCATGTCGCAGCCAGCAGTCAAGGCAGCCAAGGCACGTGTAGTCACATTGCCTCCAGCCGTTGCCGCTTCCATGCTTAAATCATCGCTGAATATCACGCCATTAAAGCCCAAACGCTCGCGCAGTATCTTTTGTAACCAGCGTGATGAAAAACCGGCAGGCTTATCATCGACTTTAGGGTAAATCACATGTGCCGGCATAATGGCTGGAATGCCATCATCAATCAGCATTCTGAACGGCTGCATATCGTTCTGCGCAATCTGGTCAAACTCCCTGTCATCCACCGGCATACTCACATGGGAATCTGCCACCACAAAGCCATGCCCCGGAAAGTGCTTACCAACAGCAGCCATGCCGGCTTTTTTTAAGCCCTGCATCAGTGCGAATGCCAGATCATTAATTGCCTGCGGGCTTAAATGAAAGGCACGGTCGCCGATCACCAGACTGTCGCCATAATCCATATCCAGTACTGGCGTAAAACTGAAATCAACGCCATGCGCACGCAATTCGGCGGCTAAAATCCAGCCGGCCTCTTTGGCTAACTCTTTCGCTTTTTTAGGGTTCAGATCCCAGATCTTGCCAAACTCACGCATAGGCGGAATTTTAGTAAAACCATCTCTAAAGCGCTGCACACGACCACCTTCATGGTCTACCGCAATCAGCAACGGCGGCTGACGCACAGCATGAATACTAGCCGTCAGTGCTTTCAGCTGCGCGTTATTTTCATAATTGCGCTTGAACAAAATCACACCACCGACTAACGGGTGCTGCAAACGGCGAATGTCATCAGCTGTCAGCTCTGTGCCTACAACGTCCAACATTACTGGACCTAAACTCATGGAATATCCCTTCTCACATCCAAGCTATCACGCAAATAATCACCACCCAGATTAATTGCCAGAATCAGACTCATCAAACATAACCCCACAATCAATACATAATGCGGCGCAACCAGCATAAACCTCACCGCGTCGCGCAGCATCGCACCCCATGATGCATTGGGGGCCTGTATACCCAAGCCTAAAAATGACAGGCTAGCCTCTGCAATCATGACGCTTGCGAGACTATAAGCGGCCTCTACGACCAAAATTGACGTCATCAGCGGCAGTATATGCCTGAACAGCAATCGCGGAACACTAGCACCTAAAGACTCGGCTGCCTGCACATGCTGGCGGCTACGCAAACTCATGGTTTGACCACGTGTCAACCGGGCGTAGCTGACCCAGCCAGTTAAACACAGAGCCAATATCAAATTACCCAAGCCCGGCCCCAGAACCGCAGCAAAGGCGATTGCCAGCAAAATGCCCGGAAATGCCAGAAAAATATCAGTAATCTGCATAAGCACTGAATCTACCCTGCCACCGTAAAACCCTGACAGCATGCCGATAAAAACGCCAACAACCATCGTGATAACTGTCACAGTCAAAGCTACCAATAGCGACATCTTCACGCCACTTAACACGCGCGCCAGAATATCACGTCCCAAGTCATCTGCGCCAAACCAATGCTGCACACTCGGGCCTTGCAAAACCACATTCAGGTCAATCAGGTTCGGATCCAGCCTGAACAGATAACCCGCAATAATTGCCAGAAACCAAAAACCTAATATCGAATAAGAAAACCACTTCATATTCAAGTCGCCCGCACTCTGGGATCAGCTAGTTGATACAATAAATCCGTCACTAAATTAACCACCACATAACTTAATGCCACGATCAGCACACAAGCCTGTGTCACCGGATAATCACGTTTCTCGATACTTTCTACCAATAACCGGCCTATGCCATCCCAGCTGAATATTGTTTCGGTAATTACGGCTCCAGCCAGCAAGCTACCCATCTGCAAACCAACAATCGTGATAATTGGCAACAATGCTGCACGAAGGGCATGGCGCAGAATTACCACGCGCTCACTCAAACCCTTGGCACGTGCGGTGCGAATGTAATCATCATTCAGCACCTCGAGCAGGCTGGTGCGTGTCATACGCGTAAGAATCGCGCTTAGACCGAAACCTAAAGTAGCGGCAGGCAGAATAATAGAAGTGCCTGACTCCATGCCGCTTACAGGGAGCCAGCCCAGCCACACGGCAAATATCAGCATCAATACTGGACCCAGCCAGAAAGCTGGCATCGCTGACAATCGGACTGAAACAACCGTCACAAGAATATCCTGCCAGCGCCCGGCTTTGAGCGCACTGCAAATGCCAAGCGGTATGCCAATAAAAAGCCCGATCACCAGTGACAATAAAGCCAATTTAAGTGTGGCCGGATAACGTGTTCCAAGCAACTCGGCAATGGATGCCTTGGTGTGAATGGAGTGTCCAAAGTCACCGTGAGCAAGCTTATTGAGATAA
>JBFZCQ010000008.1:0-4229 GCA_041307905.1 Methylotenera sp. | reverse complement strand
ATATCAGTTGACGATGTTAATCACAAGGCAATAAAAAAGGGCGAGAAGCTCGCCCTTTTTTATTTACTAGTGAATGCAAATTAGCATGACAAATTTAGCATGAGTAGTAAAGACCAAACTCAGCTGGGTGCGGTGTAATACGCACTTTATTAACTTCTTCCATTTTTAGGTCAATGTAAGCATTGATCCAGTCGTCAGTGAATACGCCGCCACGAGTCAGGAACTCACGGTCTTTATCTAAAGCCTCTAAAGCTTGCTCTAATGATGAACAAACTGTTGGGATTTGAGCATCTTCTTCTGGTGGCAGATGGTACAAGTCTTTTGTTGCTGGCTCACCTGGGTGAATCTTGTTTTGTACGCCGTCTAAACCAGCCATCAGCAATGCTGAGAATGCCAGGTATGGGTTAGCGATAGGATCTGGGAAGCGTGCTTCAACACGGCGCGCTTTATCAGAGTGTACGAACGGAATACGAATTGAAGCTGAGCGGTTTTTAGCTGAGTAAGCCAATTTAACCGGTGCTTCAAAGTGTGGAACCAAGCGTTTGTATGAGTTAGTACCTGGGTTGGTAATCGCGTTTAATGCACGGGCGTGTTTGATGATACCGCCGATGTAGTAAAGCGCGAACTCGCTCAAGCCAGCGTAGCCGTTACCTGCAAACAGGTTTTTGCCATCTTTCCATACTGACTGGTGTACGTGCATACCGCTGCCGTTATCGCCAGCGAATGGTTTTGGCATGAATGTGGCAGTTTTGCCGTAAGCATGCGCTGTGTTCAAAATTACGTATTTTTGAATTTGAGTCCAGTCAGCGCGTTGTGTCAATGTGCTGAATTTAGTACCGATTTCACATTGGCCGGCAGTAGCAACTTCGTGGTGGTGCACTTCAACAGGCACGCCCATCGCTTCTAAAGTTGTACACATTGCTGAACGGATGTCGTGCAATGAGTCGACTGGTGGCACCGGGAAGTAGCCGCCTTTAACGCCAGGACGGTGACCGGTGTTGCCGCCTTCGAATTTCTCGTTTGAAGCCCAAGCGCCTTCTTCTGAGTTAATGCGTACTGAGCAACCGCTCATTGCAACTTCCCATTGAATGCTGTCAAAAATAAAGAATTCTGGTTCTGGACCGAAGTAAGCAATGTCACCCAAGCCAGTTGATTTCAAGTAAGCTTCAGCACGTTTTGCTAATGAACGAGGGTCACGGTCGTAACCTTTGCCATCTGTTGGGTCTACAACGTCACATGTCAAGATTAATGTAGGCTCGTCCATGAATGGATCGATGTTTGCAGTTGTTGGGTCAGGCATCAATTGCATATCTGATGCTTGAATACCTTTCCAGCCGCCGATTGATGAACCATCAAAAGCGTGACCTTCTGTAAACTTGTCTTCATTAAAGTGAGAAACAGGCACAGTAACGTGTTGTTCTTTACCGCGAGTGTCTGTAAAACGAAAATCGACAAATTTGATGTCGTTTTCTTCTACCATTTTCATTACATTAGCCACTGACATTTAGAATCTCCTAGTATGGTGTGGGTTAGAATTAATCAGCAAAATTTAAAAAATAAAACAAATAAAATTTAACTCAGTAGATTAGCAGGAAACGTGCCAATTTAAAATGGCTAAACCCCTTTAAATTTATTGAGATATGGAAATGTTCATATCAGCAACGAACCGAAATGGTGCAAAATTGGTTTTTTGTGCACTAAAATAGAACATTTTTCAGGTGTGAATTTTTTATAAATTTTAAGGCTATACTTTGCAAGATATAAAAATGACATTATAAAGCTAAAAGAGAATTTCAAATTTCAAGAAAGATAAAATCATGAATAAACATGCTGAGATTATTTCAACTGCGCAAAAACGCGCCACAGAAAAAAACCTACCTTATGCCGGGGCGTTAACGCCTCAAGAAGCGTTTGAGGTTTTACAGGCAAACCCGCAGGCATTGTTAGTGGATGTTCGCACGAAAGCTGAATTGGAGCTGGTAGGGAAAATTCCAGGAGCGCTGAATGTAGAGTGGGCGTTTTTCCCCGGCATGGTCGCTAATGAGAATTTTGCCGAGCAGCTTAGCGCAGAATTGGATAATCGCAATATTGGTAAAGATTCAGTGCTGATATTTTTATGCCGCACTGGCGGCCGCTCAAATAATGCGGCAACAGTTGCAGCATCGCTGGGCTATTCGCAAGCCTACAACACGCTGGAAGGCTTTGAGGGTGAGGCAAATGCAGACAAGCAGCGCACCATGATTAATGGCTGGAAGCATGCCAGCTTGCCTTGGACTAACTAAAGGCTAATGAATAATGGTTGTTAAGTACGGTGAACCTTTAAATGTGGTAGACCGCTATGCGGTAGTGGGTAATCCGATAGCCCACAGTAAGTCGCCTTTAATTCATGAGGCGTTTGCTAGACAATCGCAGCAGAATCTGAGTTATGAGCGAATTCTGGCGCCGCTGGATGGCTTTACCGCAACAGTTCAAGATTTGATTGTTAAGGGTTATAAGGGTGTCAACGTAACGGTGCCTTTTAAATTTGAAGCCTACACATTGGCTGATGAGCGGAGTAGTCGTGCATTAAGCGCAGGGGCAGCGAACACCCTCATTTTTGATGGGCAGCATATTGCGGCGGATAATACGGACGGTGCTGGTCTGGTGCGTGATGTAGAGCAGAATTTAAAAGTGCCATTATCAGGTAAACGCTTGCTGCTGTTAGGTGCGGGGGGTGCTGCTGAAGGAGTGTTGCAACCCATTTTGGCTGCAAATCCTGCCTTGCTGGTGATAGCCAATCGTAGTGCAGATAAAGCGTTAGCCATGGCCAGTAAAGCTGCCTCAAGCACAATATCCCCATCTGCAATCAACGTGACAGGCTGTGAATTCAATCATCTGCAAGGGCAGCAGTTTGATGTGGTGATCAATGCAACTTCAGCTGGTTTAACGGATACAGCTTTACCAATACCGGATACGGTTTTTGCTGATGGCTGCCTAGCTTATGACATGATGTACGGACGGGAAACGCCTTTTATGGTGCAGGCGCGAGCAAATGGTGCGCGCGTGGCAGATGGTTTGGGCATGCTCGTGGAGCAGGCGGCAGAAGCCTTTTATTTATGGCGCGGGGTTCGCCCTGAAACACTGCCTGTTATTGAAATGATAAGAGCGCTATAAATGCTTAGGAAATTTTTGAATGATTGGCTGTTAAATCAACGTCCCGGTGCTGCGCCTTTAACTAAAGGCGGCTATATCAAGCGTGGCCTGGTATTACTGGTCACTTTTATTGTGCTTTATCAAGTCTGGGTGTTTTTACATATCTGTTGGTGGATTAAATTCAACCCTCATTCAAGTGCGTTCATGGAGGATCGCTTAGAAATTATTCATATGAAGCGCCCGGATGCTGAGCTTAAGTATAAGTGGGTGAATTATGAAAAGATATCGATTCATCTTAAACGCGCTGTGATCGCTTCTGAAGATGCCAAGTTTCTTGAGCATGAAGGGTTTGATTGGGATGGCATTCAGAAAGCGTATGAGAAAAATCTGAAAAAGGGCAAGATCGTTGCAGGTGGTTCCACTATCAGTCAGCAGTTGGCAAAAAACCTGTTTTTATCAACCAAGCGCACACCATGGCGTAAGGCGCAGGAAGCCGTGATTACGATGATGCTGGAAAAGATGCTGAGCAAACGCCGCATACTGGAAATTTATCTCAATGTCATTGAGTGGGGTAATGGTGTGTTTGGGGCAGAAGCTGCCGCACGCCATTATTATAAAACCAGCGCATCAAAACTAAGCTCTGGGCAGGCAGCACGGCTGGCGGCAATGATTCCTAACCCGCGTTTTTATGATAAGCACCAATATACGCGTTACCTGAATCGCCGCACCGCGACGATTCAGGCTAGGATGTATATGGTTCAGGTGCCTAAGTAGCTAAATTTTGTATTAGTGCGTTGTTTATATGCAGTTTAAAAACGTAAGAACCATACTCGATTAATTACGTGATACATATGGATTATTTTAACCAACCTGCCGTAAATCCCCTTCCTTCAGGTGGGGGATATAAGGCACGCTAAATTTGACAATCTAAAAATATCCGTAGAATGGAATGATGCTCACCGCTACCAAGATTCGCCTTTATCCAAATGCCGCGCAAGCTGACAAGCTTGCGAAAGCGTTTGGTTGTGCGCGCTGGTATTGGAATAACAGCTTGGCTGAAACGCAGAAGGTCTATCAGGAAACTGGCAAAGGCCTGG
>JBFZCQ010000007.1:0-4945 GCA_041307905.1 Methylotenera sp. | reverse complement strand
CAATGTTATGCCATTCAGTACGCTCTTGCTTGGCACCGGATTTATCCTTCCAGCTATCAGTCGTTGCAATACTAAAATTACATACAGCCTCACCATTCGGCATATAGCGGACTTCCGGATCACGTCCCAAGTTGCCTATCAATATCACTTTATTCACTGATGCCATATTTATCCCTTCAACAATTGATACACTTGGGCGTCATCCCAATCATACGATTTATATATTTTCAATATTACAGTGCGCTCTTGCGGCAGTACTGCCGCCTCTACCACACCTGCCAGCTCAAACAATTTAACCCTTACGGCACTGGCCTGATCAGTCGACATCTCATCGGCAGAATCAGTCATCGTGTACATTTTGGTTCTTACTGCTAACGGGGCTTGCATTGATGATGCAAATAATAGCCATAAAACCATCATCACGCCACAAAATATGAATACGCTGGCAAAGCCATACACATGCGATAGATAACCGCCAAAAGCGCCTCCGACAAAAATACCTAGCGACTGCGCGGTATTATAAACCCCCATCGCAGTTCCCTTTGCAGCTGCAGGTGCAATTTTACTGATCAATGAGGGTAGCGATGCTTCCAGCAGGTTAAATGCAATGAAGTAAATCGTCAGCGAAGCAACAATGCCCCAGAAATAAGATATTGAAACAGCAAACATAATTTGTGCCAACAGCATAACTGCAACTGCCGCCACGAATACCTGCTTCATTTTTGATTGTTTTTCTGCATAAATAATCGCAGGCACCATCAATACAAATGCTGCCAACACTACGGGCAGATAAATCTTCCAGTGCTGGTTTACATCCATATCACTGGTTTGATTGATTGCAAAAGGCACCACTACAAACATTGCCATCTGCGCTGCATGCAAGGCAAAAATACCGTAATTCAGACGTAATAGCTGACGGTTTTTCAATACGTCTTTTAATTTTGCAGGCGCAGCGCTTGCATCCGAGTGATAATGACTATGCACCGGGTCTGGCACTACAAATCTTACGACTGCAATTGCAGCCAGCGTCAATATGCCGGTCAGGAAAAAGATACCCGGCACACCCATCCACTCATTCAGAATCGGCCCGGCTACCAGTGAAAAGGCAAAAGCGATGCCGATAGTACCGCCTATGGTTGCCATCGCTTTGGTTCGATGCTCGTCGCGTGTCAAGTCAGCCACCAGCGCAGTCACCACGGCAGAAACAGCACCCGCGCCCTGTATTGCGCGGCCGATAATCACGCCCTCAATATTCATGGCAAGTGCCGCCACCATACTGCCTATAGCAAAAATGCCCAGCCCAATGTAAATCATAGGTTTACGGCCATACTTATCTGAAGCCATACCAAATGGCAGCTGCAATAGCGCCTGTGTCAAGCCATAAGCACCCAGCGCCAGCCCCACCATCAGGCCACTAGGCTTATCAGGTAGTGTAGACGCATAAATAGCGAAGATTGGTAAAATCAAAAACATGCCCAGCATGCGCAAGCCATAAATAGAAGCTAAACTTAAAGTGGCGCGCAATTCTGCCGGAGTCATTTTTTCTGATGAAATTAATTCTGCGACGACGCTACCTGTCGTTGATGTTGTGTTGTGCAACGATGACATGAAAAATAATTAATCTTAATGCGTAAAAGTAGGTATATTAGCAGGTTGCCCCAATTTTTAGTAAAAGCATGATGGATTTAACTCAATGGATTTAATTCGTATTCGCGGTGCGCGTACCCACAATTTAAAGAATATTTCGCTGGATATCCCACGTAACAAGCTGGTAGTGATCACCGGCCTGTCCGGTTCCGGCAAATCTTCACTGGCATTTGATACCCTCTACGCCGAGGGTCAGCGCCGCTATGTGGAATCACTCTCAGCCTATGCGCGTCAATTTCTGGCACGCATGGATAAACCTGACGTCGATTTAATCGAAGGTCTGTCGCCGGCAATTTCCATTGAGCAGAAATCCACCTCCCATAACCCGCGGTCTACTGTGGGCACTGTTACCGAGATTCATGACTATTTAAGACTGCTATACGCGCGTGCCGGTGACCCGGAATGCCCTGAACATGGTATTAAACTTGAAGCACAAACGGTCAGCCAGATGGTAGATAGCGTGCTAGCGCTGCCGGAAGATACCAAACTGATGATACTGGCGCCGGTTGTATCTAACCGCAAGGGCGAACAAATTGACTTGTTTGAAGAACTGAAAGCACAGGGCTTTGTGCGCTTGCGTGTAGACGGCAAAATTTATGAAGTGGACGCACTGCCGCAGCTGGCAAAAACCACCAAGCATAATGTAGATGTCGTGGTTGACCGCATTAAAGTTAAAGCGGATATGAAACAGCGTATCGCCGAATCATTTGAAACTGCATTACGTTTGGCCGAGGGCAAAGCGATTGCAGTGGAAATGGATACTGAAAAGGAACATTTATTTTCAGCGAAATTCTCATGCCCGGTTTGCGACTACTCACTTGCGGAGTTAGAACCACGTCTGTTCTCATTTAACAACCCGATGGGTGCCTGCCCTAAATGTGACGGCTTGGGCAATATCAACTTTTTTGACCCAAAACGTGTGGTTACATTCCCGCATTTATCACTGGCGGCAGGTGCAATTAAAGGCTGGGACAGACGTAACCAGTTTTATTTCCAGATGCTAGCCAGCTTGGCTGATCACTACAAGTTTGACTTGGATACTGCGTTTGAGAAATTGCCGGAACAAATGCAGCACATATTGCTGCATGGGAGCGGCAAAGAAGAAATAGCATTTAAATACTTAAATGAACGTGGCGTGTTCTATCAAAAAAACCATGCTTTCGAAGGTATTTTAAATAACCTGCAAAGACGCTACCACGAAACCGACTCGCAAACCGTGCGTGAAGAGTTGGCCAAATACCTGAACTCACAGACCTGCCCGGATTGCGTCGGGACCCGCTTGCGTAAAGAAGCGCGCCACGTAAAAGTGGGCAACAAAAACATTCATGAAATTTGCGAAGTACCATTAAAACAAGCACTAGCTTTCTTTGACAGCATTGAATTGACTGGGGCTAAACTTGCCATTGCTGACAAAATCGTTAAAGAGATCAGCAACCGCCTCAAGTTTCTGACCAATGTGGGCTTAGAGTACTTATCACTGTCACGCTCCGCTGAAACCTTATCCGGCGGAGAGGCTCAGCGTATTCGCCTGGCATCTCAAATCGGAAGCGGCCTGACCGGTGTGATGTATGTACTGGATGAACCATCAATCGGCCTACACCAGCGCGATAACGATCGCCTGCTTGACACGCTTAAACGCCTGCGCGACATAGGCAATAGCGTTATTGTGGTTGAGCATGATCAGGATGCGATTATGGAAGCCGATTATGTCATTGATATTGGCCCTGGCGCTGGTGAGCACGGCGGATGTATTGTGGCAGAAGGTACGCCGCAGCAGATTAAAGATAATCCGGACTCAGTCACCGGTGAGTATCTGAGCGGCAAACGCCAGATCACCTACAACAAAAAACGCACCGCACCTGACCCTGCACGCTGGATGAAACTCACCCATGCTACCGGTAACAACCTGAAAGATATTACCTTGAAGCTGCCGGTTGGCTTACTCAGCTGCATTACCGGCGTATCCGGCAGCGGCAAATCTACACTGATTAATGACACGCTGTATAGAATTGTCGCCCATCATTTATACGGCAGCAGCACGGAATCAGCTCCTTACGGCGAGATGGACGGCCTGGCTTTTTTTGACAAAGTAGTCGATGTAGACCAGAGTCCGATCGGACGCACACCACGCTCTAATCCAGCAACTTACACCGGCCTGTTTACGCCAATACGTGATTTGTTTGCCAACGTGCCGGAAAGTCGTGCCCGTGGCTATGGTCCTGGGCGCTATTCATTCAACGTCAAAGGTGGCCGTTGCGAGTCCTGCCAGGGTGACGGTGTGATTCGTGTTGAGATGCATTTTTTACCGGATGTTTATGTGCCATGCGATGTATGTAAAGGCCACCGCTACAACCGTGAAACGCTGGAAGTCCAGTTCAAGGGTAAAAATATTCATGAGATTTTAGGCATGACAGTTGAGCAGGCGCATGCCTTTTTCAGCGCACAGCCTGTGATTGCGCGTAAACTGCAAACTCTGCTTGATGTCGGCCTAGGCTATATCACATTGGGTCAAAGCGCGACGACATTATCCGGCGGTGAAGCGCAACGTGTGAAACTGGCGCTGGAACTCAGCAAACGCGATACCGGCCGCACCTTGTACATTCTGGATGAGCCTACCACCGGCCTGCATTTTGCCGATATTCAATTACTTCTTGATGTTATTCATCGCCTGCGTGATGCCGGCAACACGATCGTGATTATTGAGCACAACCTTGATGTGATTAAAACTGCTGACTGGATTGTAGACATGGGACCGGAAGGCGGTGATGGCGGCGGTATGATCATTGCGGAAGGTACGCCGGAACAGGTTGCACAAAATGGTAGCAGCTACACTGCAAAGTACTTGAAGCATATGCTTTAGTTTTGTTCACAACAGCATTTAAACCCTTGCAAAGTTTTTTTGATAAGCCTTTTACAATAGTACTTTTTCACCCAAACAGCTATCAATCCCGTCATTCCCGCGAAGGGGGGAATCGAGGCTAGTAAAGTTAGTTAACTAAACTCCCGCCTTCACGGGAATGACAATTTTCGGGTATTTTTAGTGTAAATTTTCTAGTGAAAAGCAACCTAGATAAGTGAACTACCCCGCCGTAAACGACGGAGCTTCTAACTTCAACGGCGCGAGCAAGGCAGAGGACTTACGTCCCTTGGCTTGACTAACAGCGCCTCCATTAGCAGTAACGACTATTCCAGCCGCTATCATGCGTTGCGCTTCATTGCGAATGTTGAACGCGGCATTGATGTCTCTATCATGCCGTGTGCCACATCGATCGCAAGTCCATGTTCTGATATCCAAAGG
>JBFZCQ010000006.1:0-2696 GCA_041307905.1 Methylotenera sp. | reverse complement strand
AAACGTGGTCTGGTTAAACGTCTGGAGGTGTTATATCCAGATGAGACTGTGCGCACGACTAAGCAGCCTGCCTACGATGCGCGGCTGGATTTTGAAACCGGCGTGATTAATCAGATGGGTTTTGCCGGCTACTTTCTGATCGTGGCTGATTTTATCAATTGGGCGAAGAATAACGGCGTGCCGGTAGGGCCGGGTCGTGGTTCCGGTGCGGGTTCCGTGGTTGCGTATAGTCTGGGTATTACCGATCTCGATCCGCTTGAATACAACCTGCTGTTTGAGCGTTTTCTCAATCCGGATCGTGTTTCCATGCCTGACTTTGATATTGACTTCTGCCAGGAGGGCAGAGATCGCGTCATTGATTATGTTAAGCAGAAATACGGCATTGATGCAGTGTCACAAATCGCCACCTTCGGTACCATGGCGGCAAAGGCTGTAATTCGCGATGTGGGGCGTGTGCTCGACTTGCCGTTTAACTTTGTGGATGGTATCGCCAAGCTGATCCCGTTAGAGCTCGGCATTACGTTATCTGACGCTTTGGAAAAGGAGCCGCAGTTAGCTGAAAGGCGCGAGAATGAAGAAGAAGTACGTGAGTTGCTTGAGCTGGCATTACGCTTGGAAGGCTTAACACGTAATATCGGCATGCATGCAGGTGGTGTATTGATATCCCCGGGCAAGATTTCTGATTTTTCACCGGTATATTGTCAGGCCGATGGCGCCAGTCTGGTGAGCCAGTACGATAAAGACGACGTAGAAGCCGTGGGACTGGTCAAATTTGACTTCCTAGGTCTGCGTACGCTTACCATTCTCGACATGGCGTTGGAAAATGCCAATAAACAGCGTGCTGAGAGTAATCTGCCGCCGCTTTCATTCGAAAACCTGCCAATTGACGACAAACCTACGTTCCAGCTTCTGAAAACTGCAAATACAACTGCGGTGTTCCAGTTGGAGTCACGCGGCATGAAAGATATGCTCAAGCAGGCGATGCCGGACTGCTTTGAAGACATTATTGCGCTGGTGGCGCTGTACCGTCCGGGCCCGATGGATTTGATACCTGATTTCTGTCGTCGCAAGCACGGTAAGCAGCGCGTAGAATACCCGCATCCGTTGACCGAGCCTATCCTCAAAGAAACCTACGGTATTGCTGTGTATCAAGAGCAGGTGATGCAGATTGCTCAGGTGGTGGCTGGTTACAGCCTTGGCGGCGCTGACTTGCTGCGCCGTGCGATGGGTAAAAAGAAAAAAGAAGAGATGGATGCACAACGTAAGATATTTACCGAGGGCGCTACCAAAAATAATATGACCGAGAAGCAGGCCAGTGAGTTGTTCGACTTGCTGGAAAAATTTGCTGGTTATGGTTTCAATAAATCTCACGCGGCGGCCTATGCGCTGGTCGCGTATCAAACCGCTTTTCTGAAAACACATTACCCGGCAGCCTTTCTCGCGGCAACCATGTCTGCAGACATGAACAACACGGACAGTGTGCATATTTTCTATGAAGATTGCGCAGCCAATAAGGTAGAAATGCTGCCGCCGGATGTGAATGAAAGTGAATTTAAGTTCAAGCCTATCAGCAGAACGCAGGTGTTGTATGGCCTGGGGGCGGTAAAAGGAACGGGATGGGCTGCGATTGAAGTGATATTGCAGGCGCGCAAAACTGACGGTCCTTTTAAAGACCTGTTTGACTTCTGCTGCCGCTTGGATCTGCGCAAAGTCAATCGCAGAGTGATCGAATCATTAATTCGTGCCGGTGCCTTTGATAAGCTGGAACCTAATCGTAATGCTTTGTTGTCAGGCGTGGCTCTTGCAATAGGGGCAGCCGAGCAGACTAATGCCAACAGTAATCAGAACAGTTTGTTTGGTGAGGCTTCAGATCAGTCCGTGCATGTGTTGCCTGATGTGCCGGCTTGGAGTGAGCAGCAGAAGTTACAGGAAGAAAAAGCGGCATTAGGTTTTTATCTGAGCGGTCATCCATATTGGGCATACCAAAAGGACTTGAGCAATTTTATAACGACAACATTGGCTAGCTTAGCGCCACGCGAGCAGCCGCAACTGCTGGCTGGTATTGTGTCCGGCATACGCGTGCGTATGACAGGACGCGGCAAGATGGCGATTGTCGGCATTGATGACGGCACCACGCGAATTGAGGTGGTGGTCGGTAATGAATTACTGAATCAATCTCAGCAGTTATTAAAAGATGACCAGTTAGTGATTGTAGAAGGGCGCGTGAGCAATGATGACTTCTCAGGCGGAATTCGCGTCAACGCACGAAAACTTTACGATTTGTCGAGTTTGAGAAACAGCAAGGCGAGTTTCTTGAAAATTTCATGTAACGGCCAGGCAGATGCGATGAAGTTAAAGACATTGCTAAAACCTTATTGCGTGAGTAATTCAGATGAGCAGCGAGGCTGCGCGGTTAAAGTGGAGTACCACAATACAACCAGCAAGGTGGAGTTGATGCTGGGAAGTGAATGGCGAGTTGACCTGCACGACGAATTGATTAATGACTTGACGAAGTGGTTGAGTCAAAGTAACGTAAAAATCCTATATAATTAGATATCCACAACGCAGTTAAGTTAATACTGCGTTGTCGGGTCTTGCCGTACTATTTTTAATGTCTGCGACCCTCTGCCTTGTCTTAGCTTAACTGCTTCATGGAATAAGGTGTTTGAGAAATAAGCTTTAAATATTGAGTAGAT
>JBFZCQ010000005.1:0-3180 GCA_041307905.1 Methylotenera sp. | reverse complement strand
AGAGATTATTACTTGGCTCCATGGCTTTGAGTCTGCACCTAAAAAGACTTTTATAATACATGGTGAACCCTTGGCTGCTGATGCTATGCGTCTGCATGTTGAAGAGCAATTACATTGGCATACAGAGGTGCCGGACTATCTTGAAACCGTAACTCTGGACTAAACTTTCATGAAGGAGTGCTAATCATCGACCTCTCGTCATTAAGTAGTCAATTTCCCTGCTGGTATCACCGTAACCAGCCTGCGTGAGCAGTGCACGTTCAATATAACGGCTGACTTGCTGGCGTAATGTTCTTACCTGATTACCGTCTACAAAAAATTGCGGAAACTTGAAACTGAGCCATGCGTACAGGCTTAGGTTGTGGCTGAGCAGTTCTGCTGCTTCCAGATGTTTTGGGCTTTCAGAATTCAGCCAGACTGGATTGTTAGGCAGGTGACGTATTTTGGATTGTGCTACGCTTTGCAGGCACAGCAGGTAGTAGTCTTTCTCAAAAGCAACATTGAGTGAGATAGGCGCGCAGATGAATATATATTTATCTTTCAAAGACATATCTGGTGCGTATTCATCCACCAGTAATGCCTGGCTAATCTGCGCATTTAACGGAGCATGCTCAAACAGTGCATGTTCAAGGCGGGTACGTTCCTGAAGGTAGATCAAAATCTCGGAGATTTTGCGTGTATGCAGTTTGCTGGCAATGCGATCAATCTGCATCATGTTGATATTGATAGGCAGCTTCTGCAAGTTGGCGGTGTCATCCGCCGACAGCATGTGTTCGATATGAATCAACTCATCATTTTCCAGCACATTCACGTAACCTGTGTCATAGATGCCGAACCTGCCTGCACGTCCGGCAATCTGCCGCACTTCCGTCATGTTGAGCATGCGTGAAGCCACACCGTCAAATTTATGGATATGCGAGAAAATCACACGGCGTATTGGCAGGTTCAAACCCATGCCAATCGCATCGGTCGCTACCAGAATCTCCGCTTGCCCGGAGTTAAAGCGTTCGGACTCCGTGCGGCGAACCTCTGGGGACAGTGCTCCGTAAATGCTCGCAACTGTAAAGCCCCATTGCCTGAACCTTGCACTTAGTGTCAGTACATCTTTGCGGCTGAATGCGATCACGGCATCGCCTTTTTGTAGTTTTGGTTTTAATTTTTGCTTGCTGTAACGTTTGCCGCATAGACTTTCATTTTCGAGCACCAGCGGAGTTTTGCGTTCCAGATAAGTAATCTCGTAAGTTTCTTCTAAAGCTTCAATAGCATCTATACAGGGCACCGTCACTGCTGTTGAGCCGCAGATAAACACTTTAGATGCGGGTGTGCCTATTAGTGCCGCTGTCCATGCCGAGCCGCGATCTGGGTCTTGCAGCATCTGAATCTCATCGATAATCGCTACTTCTACCTGCTTGCCAGGATGCATCATTTCAATCGTAGAGGCAGTATGTTGAGCGCCTTCCATCAGCACACGTTCTTCGCCGGTAATTAGGTTGCAGGGAACGCCTGCCGCGACCAGCCTGTCACGTATTTCCATCGCCAGCAGCCGCAATGGCGCAAGGTATATACCGGATTGTGCTTTTTCGAGAGCGAGCAGTGCCTGATAGGTTTTGCCAGAGTTGGTGGGGCCGAGGTAAAAGTGATGATGCCTTTTTATGCTGCGTGCGAGGCTGAAACTATCTGTAAAGTTGGTTAGCGATAAATCTTTGAGGTTTGAATTCATACTTACATGAATTTAGCTTAAAACAGGTAAAATGACCATCATTAAAGTTACCAAATAAGACTGTAATATAATTTATGCGCATCCAGTTATTACCAGACCAGCTTATCAGTCAGATTGCCGCCGGTGAGGTGGTTGAACGCCCAGCTTCAGCCTTGAAGGAGTTGCTGGAAAATAGTCTTGATGCAGGCAGCTCCGATATTCAGGTTGCATTGCAGCAGGGTGGCATTAAACAGATTCGCGTAGCAGATAACGGTGCCGGTGTGGCAAAAGAAGATCTTGAACTTGCACTGACACGCCATGCTACCAGCAAGATCGCCAGCCTGGAAGATTTGGAATCAGTTGCCAGTTTGGGTTTTCGTGGTGAGGCATTGGCAAGTATCGCATCCATTTCACGCACGCAACTACTCAGCCGTCAGGCAGATGCCAAACATGCCTGGCGTATTGCATCTGAAGGCAGCAATATTTCTGTGATTGAACCTGCCGCTCTTGATGTCGGCACCATAATAGAAGTTTCTGATCTGTATTTTAATACGCCGGCACGACGAAAGTTCCTGAAAACAGAAGGTACTGAATTCGGCCATTGTGAGGAAATATTTAACAGGATTGCTCTCTCACGACCAGATGTTGCGCTGATGCTGCAGCACAATGGGCGCGCTTTGAGTCGCTATGCAGTGAGTCCGCCTGAGCGTCGATTTGCTGAGGTGCTGGGCAGTGAGTTTGCTGCAGAGTCTATCAGTCTGGATGAGTCTGCGGCCGGCTTGCGTTTGTGGGGCATGGCAGCCAAGCCGACATTTAACCGCAACAGCCGGGATACCCAGTACGTGTATGTGAACGGTCGTTTTGTGCGTGATAAACTGATTGCGCATGCGATTCGCCAGGCCTATCAGGATGTATTGCACCATGACCGTCATCCTGCTTTCGTGCTGTTTCTAGAGCTTGATCCGACATTGGTTGATGTGAATGTGCATCCTGCCAAAACCGAGGTCAGGTTCAGGGACGCGCAGGCAATGCATCGCTTTATATTCCATTCACTGAATAAAGCGCTGGCATCCCCCACCGGAGCATCCAGTGCTGTGACGGCAAGTCAGGCCGGATACAATCCTTTTTCGCAGCAGTCCTCGAATACAAATTACCCTACTTATCAGTCGCAAATTAATCTGCGTTCAGGTGAGCCAAGCGGATTCTACGACACTATGTTTGGTACAAGGAGCGCTGCTGCAAGCGGTGGTTCTGGGTCACCGGGTTACTATGTTAGCCCGGTACGCTATGCGCCGGAGTTTGAAGCTGAGAGCACTATCGGTCAGCCACAGAATAATACTCAGGAATATCCGCTTGGTTTTGCGGTAGCTCAGATTCATGGTGTTTATGTACTGGCACAGAATGCGCTGGGTTTAATTGTTGTGGATATGCATGCCGCGCATGAGCGCATCATGTATGAAAAACTTAAAAATGCGCTAGAT
>JBFZCQ010000004.1:0-5095 GCA_041307905.1 Methylotenera sp. | reverse complement strand
ATCTATATAAAAATTGAATTTCAGCGCAAACAGCGTGAATTGCGTGAAGATATTAATCTGCGCAAGAATGAGGAGCTAGGTGCTTTGCAGGATCGCGTAAATAAAGCGGTGCAATCTGTTTCTGAAGCAGAAGGTTATGATCTGGTTGTTTACAGTGGCGTAGCTTATGCAAGTAAAAAAATTGATATTACTGACAAAGTTCTTAAAATGTTAGGTAAGAAGTAATCGGGAAGTCAGTTCAGAGAGACGTGCGTTTATATAAATGAGTAATCAATACTCACTAGATGAGATTGTGAATGCCTTAGGTGGGCTTGTCGCTGGAGATGGCAGTACATTAATTAGACGAGTGTCGTCTCTAGCAAACGCTAAATCAGGCGATATTAGCTTTGTTAGTGATTCCAAATATGAAAAGGCTGTTGAGACTAGTCACGCCAGTGCTTTTATATTAAAGCAGTCGCATGTTTATTTGACTGCAGCTCCTAAAATTATTGTTGATAATCCTTACGCCTACTTTGCTAAAGTTTCATCGTTTTTAAACCCGGTATTGCCGGCTACTGTTGGTATTGCCGGTACAGCGGTTATTGCTAGTACTGCTCAAGTCCCTGCAACTTGCAGCATCGGTGAGTTTGTTGTCATCGGTGAAAATGTAGTGTTAGGTGAGAATGTAGTAATCAAAAGTGGCTGTGTCATAGAAAATGACGTTTCTATTGAAGGGCATACCTGTTTAGAGCCTAATGTTACGATTAAGCATCATTGCGAAATTGGTGAAAACTGCCATATCTTTTCTGGTGCAGTCATTGGGTCAGATGGCTTCGGTTATGCTGAAGAAAATGGCCGATGGATTAAAATTCCCCAAGTAGGTCGTGCAATTTTGCATGATAACGTTGATGTTGGTGCTAATACTACAATAGACCGTGGTGCGTTAGATGATACTATCATTGAAGAGGGTGTGAAGCTCGACAATCTGATTCAGATTGGCCATAACTGCGTCATTGGTGCGCACACTGTAATAGCTGGCTGTGTCGGTATTGCAGGCAGCGCTCGCATAGGTAAACACTGTAGAATCGGCGGTGCGGCGATGGTGTTGGGTCATCTGGAAATTGCCGATAACGTGACAATTTCACCTGGCAGTATGATTACGCGCTCATTTACTAAATCTGACACGTACACAGCTGTAATGCCATTTCAAACTCACCGTGCATGGTTGAATACCGCTGCAAAAATTCGTCACTTAGACGACTTTGCAGATAAGATTAAATCTCTGGAGAAAGAAATTGCACTTTTAAAATCTCAATAACAAGTGAGATACCAATAATAACTTTTTGTAATAATAATTAATAAAATTACATTTTTAAAAGCAGGCTAAAATCATCATGACAAATACAGTAGACAATACCGGCATGGATATCCATGAAATTCTGGAACATTTACCACATCGCTATCCATTTGTCCTGATTGACCGTGTTGTGTCTTTGGAATTAGGTAAAGAGATTGTAGCCATTAAAAATGTTAGTGTGAATGAGCCATATTTTCCAGGTCATTTTCCATACCATCCGGTAATGCCAGGTGTGCTGATTGTCGAGGCAATGGCCCAGGCTGCTGCTATTTTGTCATTTAAGACAATGGATACCAAACCTAGCGATGATTCTGTTTATTACTTTGCCGGAATTGATAGCGCCCGCTTTAAAAAACCTGTTTCTCCTGGTGATCAAATTATTCTTAACGTAAAGATTGACCGGATTCTGAAAGGAATCTGGAAATATTCAGGTGTTGCAAGAGTTGATGGCACTGTTGTTGCTGAGGCACAAATGATGTGTATATTAAAAGCTATTGAAAAATAACAGCTGTTTAAACAGTTAGTTGTAGCTAGTGATAGTCAATAAAATCAAGTGAAGCAATAATGCAGACTGCAAAAATTCATCCGACCGCAATCATAGACCCATCCGCACAGTTAGATTCGAGCGTGGAGGTTGGCCCCTATTCTATTATTGGACCAAACGTCAAAATTGATGCAGGCACCCGTGTTGCCAGTCACGTATCCATCAATGGATTTACTACCATTGGTAAAAACAACCAGATTTTTCAATTTTCATCGTTGGGTGAAGTGCCTCAGGATAAAAAGTACAAAAACGAACCAACTTTGCTGGAAATAGGCGATAACAATACTATTCGTGAATTTTGTACCTTTAATCGTGGTACCGTTCAGGATAAAGGTACAACAAAAATCGGGAATGACAACTGGATCATGGCTTATGTGCACATTGCGCATGATTGCCAGGTAGGCAATAACACCATTTTTGCAAACAATTCGTCTCTAGCTGGTCATGTAGATGTCTATGATTATGCCATTTTAGGCGGATTTACACTTATACATCAGTTCTGCAAGATCGGTTCGCATGTGATTACGGCTGTAGGTTCAGTCGTATTTAAGGATATCCCGCCATACGTTACTGCTGCCGGGTATGACGCCAAGCCACATGGCATTAATGCTGAGGGTCTGAAACGACGAGGTTTTTCAGCAGATAGTATCCTGCAGATAAAGCGTGCTTATAAGACTTTGTATCGTAAGAATTTAACCTTGGATGAAGCAAAAGCTGAACTGCTGATGATGCAATCACAAACACCTGAATTGGCACTGCTAACAGACTTTCTCAATGCTTCTACACGCGGCATAGTCCGCTAGTAATATTGTTATGACTAGAATAGGTATTGTAGCTGGAGAGGCTTCAGGCGATTTGCTTGGCAGTCATCTTATTCATGCGTTAAAACAACATCGTCCGGATATTCAATTTGTAGGGATTGCCGGGCCAAAAATGATGAGTGAGGGTGCGCTGTCACTGTTTCCTATCGAACGGCTATCAGTACGCGGGTACCTTGAGGTGATAAAGCACCTTTGGGGACTACTCAAACTCAGACGTCAATTGCTGGATCATTTTCTGGACAATCGCCTTGATTTATTCATCGGCATAGATGCACCTGATTTTAATTTCTGGCTGGAAAGAAAATTAAAAAACAAAGGCATCAAAACTATACATTACGTCAGCCCATCCATTTGGGCATGGCGTAAAAATCGTATCAAGAAAATTAAACATTCTGTTACTGAAATACTTGCTTTATTTCCTTTTGAACCCGCACTCTATCAAAATGAAGGTATTCCGGTAAGTTATGTTGGCCATCCTTTGGCCGACATTTTACCGCTGGTGCCTGATGTTGCTGGGGCGCGCGAGACTCTGAAACTTGATGCTTCAGCACTGGTTGTTGCAATGCTGCCGGGTAGCCGACAGAGTGAAGTTCAGCAGCACGCAGATCTGTTTGTGCAGACGGCAAAGCGTATCTATGCTGAACGCCCAGATGCCAAATTTTTAGTGCCTTTAATTACGCGTCAAACACGTCATATTTTTGAGCTGGTAATCTTTAATGAGCCTGAAAGATTACCGATTGAGCTTTTGTTCGGACATGCGCATGATGCAATGGAGGCGGCAGATGTTGTAATTGTTGCATCAGGTACTGCGACTCTGGAAGCTGCACTACTAAAAAAACCCATGGTCATTACTTACCGTATGCCGAATCTGATCTGGCAGTTAATAAAGCGTATGCTCTTGCAACCTTATGTTGGTTTGCCAAATGTTCTAGCCGGGAAATTTGTTGTGCCTGAGTTGCTGCAGGATGATGCAACGCCGGAGAAACTGGCAGAGGCTGCCTTGAAGCTGGTAAGCGATAAAGATAATCTGCTGGAGATTCAGAAAGAATTTACACAGATACATTATAGCTTGCGTCAAAATACTGCCGAAAAAGCCGCTGCTGCTGTGCTGGCTTACTTAAAATAATCTCTTTATGTTGATCTGTGGCGTAGATGAAGCAGGCCGTGGTCCCTTAGCTGGCAGCGTTTATGCAGCAGCTGTCATATTAGATCCGAATCAGCCAATCCTCGGTCTTGCAGACTCAAAGAAACTTTCTGAAAAAAAGCGTGATTATTTAGCGCTTGAGATTAAAAATAAATCACTTGACTGGGCCATAGCCAGCTGTAGTGCAGAAGAAATTGATCAAATCAATATTCTGCAGGCTAGCTTGTTAGCAATGAAGCGTGCAATTGAGATGTTGAACGTATTGCCTGATTTGGTGCAGGTAGACGGCAATAAATGCCCGAAAATTGCCTTGCCATGCGAGGCAATCGTCAAAGGTGACAGTAAGGTGCAGGCGATATCTGCTGCATCTATTCTTGCAAAAACAGCACGTGATGCCGAACTCTACGCGCTTGATATACAATATCCGCAATATGGCTTTGCAAAACATAAGGGATACCCAACACCTTACCATTTGGAAATGCTAAGCATGCATGGTGTATCTGTTGTGCACAGGCGCAGTTATGCGCCGGTAAGAGTGTTACTCAACAATATTTAAGCCAGCAATAGAAAAACTGCTGGCTTTTTATGCAGGTCAGGCAAGGGATGTTGCTTCCAGACCTTAATACTGCGACTGATGATCAATTCATCCTCTAAACTAATATTACACGCGACACAAAGTTTAGTTTCAGGATGTGCATGCGCCAGAATATCAGCAAGTAAATGCTGGTTGCGATAAGGCGTTTCAATGAAAATTTGTGTTTCATTGAGTTTTTGCGAATATTTTTCAATTTCTTTCAGACGTTGCACGCGCGCAGCCTTGTCAGCAGGCAAGTAGCCTAAAAATGTAAAGCGCTGTCCATTAAAACCAGAAGCCATCAGGCTTAATAAAATAGAGCTGGGGCCAACCAAAGGTGTAACGCGTATGCCTTTCTGATGTGCCAGCGCAGCCAATTTTGCTCCCGGGTCGGCAATGCCGGGACAACCGGCTTCACTCATTAATCCTACATCTTTACCTGCCAGCAATGGTGTGAGTAGGGCGGGAATCGCCTTATCTTCTGTATGCTCATTTAATGTAAGTAAGCTAAGTTCGCGCACTGGTTTCAGGGTTTTCATCAATCCTAAAAAATGCCGAGCCGTCTTTTCATTTTCCACGACAAATACTTCTAGATTCTGTGCAATGCGAATGACATCCGGCGGCAGTGCTCGCGCAAGATTATCGTCACCAAGGGTAACAGGGATGAAATATAACG
>JBFZCQ010000003.1:0-4929 GCA_041307905.1 Methylotenera sp. | reverse complement strand
TGCAAGATTTTGAAACAATGCTGCAAGATGGCAGCTTGGAAAAATTCGGCAAAAAAGAAGCTTTAGGCTACAAACGTGAAATTGAGAAGTTAGAGCGTTCAATTGGCGGCATTAAAGAAATGGGCGGCTTGCCAGATGCAATTTTCATTATCGACGTAGGCCATGAAAGCGGTGCTATTACTGAAGCTGCCAAATTAGGTATTCCAGTGATCGGCGTTGTAGATACTAACAACTCACCAGATGGCGTTGCTGATGTGATTCCTGGTAACGATGACTCTAGCCGTGCAATTCTTGTGTACTCTCGTGGTATTGCTGATGCAGTGCTTGAAGGTCGTAGCTCAGTAATCAGTGAAATTGTTAAAGCTGCTAGCGAAGAAACAGCTGAAGTAGTTGCTGAATAATTTTACTCAACTAAAAAGGGGCCTAGCGCCCCTTTTTAGTTTGATAACACCTTAAATAAACATTTAAATCAATTATTTAAACTACTAATTTAATGTAGTTTATTAGAACAAGGAGCTTAACATGGCTGAAATTACCGCTGGTATGGTAAAAGAATTACGTGAGCGCACAGATGCGCCGATGATGGACTGTAAAAAAGCGTTGTCAGAAGCTGATGGCGATATGACTCGTGCAGAAGAAATCTTGCGTGTTCGTTTTGGTAACAAAGCAAGCAAAGCTGCAGGTCGCGTAGCTGCTGAAGGTACAGTTGGCATCAGCATCAGTGCAGACGGCAAAACCGGTGCATTGGTTGAAGTAAACTCAGAAACTGACTTCTGTGCAAAAAACGAAGACTTTTTAAGCTTTGTAAATGATTTGGCTGGTGTAATTGCCGCTAGCAACGCGACTGATGTTGAAGCTGTTTCAGCGCTTGCAATGCGCGGTGCTACAGTTGAGGAAACACGTGCACAATTAGTTGGCAAGATCGGTGAGAACATTACAATTCGCCGCTTCGTTCGTCCAACAGCTCAAGGTAAATTGGCAAGCTATGTTCACGGTAGCAAAATTGGTGTGATCTTAGACTTGGTTGGCGGTGATGATGCTCTAGCTAAAGATTTGGCTATGCACATTGCTGCAGCTAAACCAAAATCGCTGGACGCGTCTGGTATCGATGCAAGCCTGATCGAAGCAGAGCGTCGCGTAGCTATTGAAAAAGCAAAAGAAGCTGGCAAGCCAGAGGCGATGCTTGAGAAAATTGCAGACGGTACAGTACAGAAATTTTTGAAAGAAGTGACTTTGTTGAGCCAGATTTTTGTTAAAGATGACAAAATGTCTATTGAGCAATTACTTAAATCTAAAGGCGCTAGCGTAGCTTCATTCACAATGTATACCGTTGGTGAAGGTATTGAGAAAGCTGTAGTAGATTACGCGGCAGAAGTTGCAGCAGCAGCTAAAGTGTAAGTCATGACCGGTAATTTATTTTAATTACCCTTAAAAAAAATAAAATGGATTAAGCTTAACGCTTAGTCCATTTTTTTTAGTAAAAATTTAAGTGAATTTTATCTTTCTTAGGTTTAAATTTATGCCTAAGAGCCCTGTTTTATGCTTAAATAAGCAAACTTGAAAATTGAGGAGCCCCCGTGTCACAACCAGCCTACAAGCGCATTTTACTTAAACTTTCTGGTGAGGCTTTGATGGGAGACGATGCATATGGCATCAATCGTGCCACCATCACTCGTATCGTTAATGAGATTAAAGAGGTTGTAGATTTGGGCGTACAAGTCGCAGTCGTTATCGGCGGAGGAAATATTTTCCGCGGTGTTGCACCTGCAGCTGCCGGCATGGATAGGGCTACAGCCGATTACATGGGTATGCTGGCAACAGTCATGAATGCGATGGCCCTGCAGGATGCCATGAAAAATATTGGCTTAAATGCACGTGTGCAGTCAGCGTTAAGTATCGAACAAGTTGCAGAACCATATATTCGCGGTAAAGCGATTCGTTATCTAGAAGAAGGCAGAGTAGTGATTTTTGGAGCCGGTACCGGCAATCCGTTCTTTACTACAGATACTGCTGCCGCATTGCGTGGTATGGAAATTAACGCAGAAGTCGTCATTAAAGCGACAAAGGTTGACGGTATATATACTGATGACCCTAAAACAAATCCGGAAGCAATGCGTTACAAAACCATCACTTTTGATGAAGCTATTGTCAAAAATCTTAAAGTGATGGATGCAACTGCTTTAACTTTGTGCCGTGATCAGAAATTACCGATATCCGTTTTCAGTATCTTTAAGCAAGGTGCACTCAAAAAGGTTGTCATGGGTGAAGACGAAGGAACAAAGGTATTACCTTAAATAGCTTTTAGTAAGTAGTTATGCCGTAGCGATGGTTGATAAATTAACTATCAGAATTTGAGTTGGAGATATAAATGTTAGAAGATGTAAAGAAAATAGCAGAACAAAAGATGCAGAAATCATTGGAATCGTTAAAAAATGATTTGGCAAAGATCCGTACAGGTCGCGCACACACAGGCCTGCTTGATCATGTGATGGTTGAATATTACGGCTCTATGGTATCAGTGAATCAGGTAGCCAATGTAAATCTAGGAGATGCACGCACGATCAATGTGCAGCCTTACGAAAAAAACATGATCTCAAAAGTTGAGAAGGCGATTCGCGATTGTGACTTAGGTTTAAATCCAGCGACCAATGGCGATCTAATTCGCGTGCCGATGCCTATGCTTACTGAAGAGCGCCGCCGTGAAATGACTAAAATTGTTCGCACTGAAGGTGAAGGCGCCAAGGTTGCGATTCGCAATGTTCGTCGTGATGCAATTGATGCTTTGAAAAAACTGATTAAAGATAAAGAGATTTCAGAGGATGATGAACGCCGCGCACAAGATGAAATTCAGAAAGCAACAGATAAAGCAGTTGCTGAAGTAGATAAGCTGTTACAGGCTAAAGAAATTGATTTGATGGCAGTGTAAATTTAAAAATCATGATTCAGTTTATCTATACCAGTTTAATAATAGATTTGGGGCATTGATTGGGCTTGTTCTCAAGTGCAACGCAATTAGTACCTGAAGTTTTTGCTGCCCCCAGACATATTGCAGTGATTATGGATGGAAACGGGCGCTGGGCGCGCAAGCGTTTTTTACCACGTATCGCCGGACACAAGCGCGGTGTAGAAGCTGTGCGCGAAATTGTTAAGCAATGTGTAAAACTTAATGTCGAGTATTTAACGTTATTTGCTTTCAGCAGCGAGAACTGGCGGCGACCCGCTGATGAGGTGTCATTTTTAATGGGTTTGTTTATTGATGCGCTTGACCGTGAGGTCGTAAAATTGCACCAGAACAACATTAAACTGATTATGATCGGTGACCGTACGCATTTTGATGCAAACCTGATCGCTAAAATTGAGTCATCCGAGCTATTGACAGCCAGCAATAGTGGTCTTGTGTTGACGATCGCAGCTAATTACGGTGGACGTTGGGATATATTGCAGGCTGTTAATAAAATGCAGGCTGCAAAGCCACAATTGGCTGGGAAATTCCAGGAAGAAGATTTTCAACCATTTTTATCAATGAGTTATGCGCCTGAGCCTGATTTGTTTATCCGTACTGGCGGTGAGATGCGTATCAGTAACTTTTTACTTTGGCAACTTGCATATACAGAACTTTATTTCACCGATACACTTTGGCCTGATTTTAATGAAGAAGCTTTCAATCTTGCTATTCAGTCCTACGGAAAACGTGAACGACGTTTTGGCAGAACCAGTGAGCAATTAATAAATCCAGAAGTTTAGTTTTAAATAGTAAGCCTGTTCCCTTTTATTAAATTTAACATCTCCCACTTATGCTTAAGACCCGAATCATTACCGCTGTAGCTTTATTGGCAGGCTTGTTAACTGTTGTGTTTTTTGCTTCCACCGAAGTATGGGCACTGATTACGCTGGGCATTGTTTTGCTTGGTATGGCGGAGTGGTCAAATTTAATTCAATTGAAAAAAAATCAGAGATACTTTCTGCTGTTAGTGACAATGGTTTTGGGTTCGCTGATTGCTTTTATGCATTTGACTCCGTTTTATTACTACCAGAACCATGTTGTACTGGCGCTTCTAGCATTTTCCTGTCTGTTCTGGATTGTGATTGCACCACTTTGGTTAATAACACGTAGAACCTTCAGTAACGCCTTTGTGATGAGTGTTTTGGGTTTGTTTCTTATATTTGCCACCTGGATTGCACTGGTTGGATTGCATGCAATTAATCCATTACTCCTATTGGGAGCCATAGCCACAGTTAGCATTGCGGATAGTGCTGCTTATTTTTCCGGTAAAAAGTTCGGTCGTCATAAGCTCGCGCCTGAAATTAGCCCTGGAAAAACCTGGGAAGGTGTTTTAGGTGCTTTGTTCGCGGTAACGCTTTATGGCATAGCCCTCTGTTACTATAAACAATTTAGCCTCTGGTTAATTGTTTGCCTATGGTTGCTGGTGGCATTGAGTATTGTTGGTGATTTGGTTGAATCACTTTTAAAACGAAAGGCTGATTTGAAGGATAGCGGTCAATTATTACCGGGACATGGTGGTATATTGGATAGAATCGATGGATTAATGCCAACCTTGCCAATTACACTGTTTTTTATCTACATCCCATTTCTAACCGGATTTAGCCTGCATGGATAATACATTGATTGATAGTAAGCCTGTAATGTCCAGTCTGGATTTTGAAAATGTTCAAAATGTGGCAATTCTGGGTGCAACCGGTACAATTGGGATCCAAACACTGGATGTGATGTCGCAGCATCCTGAGCGTTTTAATGTATTTGCATTAACTGCAAACAATAATGTTAAAAGCATGTTCGATCTGTGTAAGCGATATGTCCCCAAATATGCGGTAATGCTTCAATCACAGGCCGCGATAGAGCTCGATGCACTGCTTAAAGCGGCCAGCAGCAGTACAATCGTAATGCACGGTGAGCAGGCGTTAATAGAT
>JBFZCQ010000002.1:0-2740 GCA_041307905.1 Methylotenera sp. | reverse complement strand
TTTTTTTTGCTAGACCCAGTATCGCGCGCATGCCTTGCACTTCTGTTCCCAGCCCTGCAAATAAAGCTTGTTTGCTGTTAGTTATAATCTCTGCAGCTGCGTTGATCGCAGTTTCCAGACTGGCAGGTTTGCCTGATAACATAGGGCTGGATGATGCTGTTGTGTTGAATGAATTTTCAAAAAAACGAATGCCTTTAGCGCAGCCATTTTGCAATGTTAATGCAGGGGCAAAATTTAAAGTTACATCATCACAGAGCAAGCCGCAGGCAGGGCAGGTGGCATTAAGCGAAATAGCATTATGGTTTTGATTCTTCATGTCGATGGTAATTTTGCCATATTGAACAATCATTCTAAACCTGTTTTCAGTTGTGTTCGGTGGTTTTACTCAATAAATTAAAATGATGAACAGTTGTTGAGTTCATCAACATCATTTATATTGTCTCAAATACTGTTGATATGAGTAGATGCGATGAGAGTAAACCTAATCCCCACCCAAGCTTTTAATGATCAGAAACCTGGTACTTCCGGGTTACGTAAAAAAGTAAAAGTATTTCAGCAACCCAATTATCTGGAAAACTTTGTACAAAGTTTTTTTGATACGCTTATTGTGCCTTTGAATGCCACGCTCGTGGTAGGTGGTGATGGGCGTTACCATAATCGCCATGCAATTCAGACGATTATCCAAATGGCTGCAGCCAACGGTTTTTCACGTGTTCTGGTTGGTCAGGCAGGTATTCTATCTACGCCAGCGGCATCGCATGTTATTCGCAAGTACCAGACATTTGGTGGTATGGTATTGTCTGCAAGCCATAATCAGGGCGGTATAAACGGCGACTTCGGTATTAAATACAATATTGGTAATGGCGGCCCGGCACCGGAGAAAATTACGGATGAGGTGTTTGCAAAAAGCAAAGTAATCACGCAGTATAAAATTGCTGAAATGCCTGTAGTTGATATAGATGTGATAGGTAAAACTGAATTTCCCGGTGTGAATGCAGGCGAAACTTTTACTGTGGAAATCATCGACGCAGTTCAGGATTATGCTGATCTGATGCAAAGCCTGTTCGACTTTACTGCAATAAGGCAGTTGCTGGATAGCGGCTTTGAGATGAAATTTGATGCCATGCATGCAGTAACCGGCCCTTATGCGAAAGAGATTCTGGTGAATCGTTTAGGTGCGCCAGTCGAGAGTCTCATGAATTGTGAGCCATCAGAAGATTTTAATAACGGTCATCCGGATCCTAACTTAACTTATGCTGAGGATCTGGTGAAAATCATGTTTGCCGGCGAGGACGCACTGGATTTCGGCGCTGCATCCGATGGCGATGGTGACCGCAATATGATTTTGGGTCAGAACTTCTTCGTGACCCCTTCGGATAGTTTGGCAGTATTGGCAGCCAATGCAACGCTGGTGCCAGCCTATGCAAAAGGCATTGCCGGTGTAGCGCGGTCAATGCCGACTAGCGGCGCTGTGGATCGAGTTGCAGCCAAGCTGAATATTCCATGTTTCGAAACGCCAACCGGCTGGAAGTTTTTCGGCAACCTGATGGACGCCGGTAAAGTAACGCTATGCGGTGAAGAGAGTTTTGGTACCAGTTCTAATCATGTGCGCGAGAAAGATGGTTTATGGGCGGTGTTGTTCTGGCTAAACATTATCGCCGCTAAGAAACAGGGAGTAGAGGCTATCTTAACCTCCCACTGGCGAGAGTTTGGTCGCAACGTTTATTCACGCCATGATTACGAATCTATTCCTGCCGATGCAGCTAATGGTGTCATTGCACATATCAAGTCGCAATTCACTACTTTGCCAACTCGGAGTTTTGGCCGTTACACAGTAAAGAGTTGTGATGATTTTAGTTACCTTGACCCCATAGATGGATCTATCAGTAGCAATCAGGGTACGCGCATTTTGTTTACTGACGGATCTCGCATCGTATTCAGGCTGTCAGGCACTGGCACCGAAGGTGCAACCCTGCGTATCTATCTGGAAGCATTTGAGCCAGACACTGCCAAGCATTATTTGGATGCTCAGGTGGCGCTAGCAGAAATGATTCAGATAGCGCTGCAAATTTCGCAACTGGTGGAAAGAACGGGCCGCATTGCGCCAACGGTGATTACTTGATAGTTAGAATGTATTAACTTTTAGATCAAGGGTAAATTTCTGTAGCAATTTGAAGTGGGTTGGCCTGTAAATTGGCTAGCCCATTTTTTCTTAGCGCTATTCGTAAATCTGCGTGATCGTCATTTCTCCCTTATAAAGACGGACATCCATGCGCCCCAGAAATGACATGCCAAGCAGCACATCGCCATCCAGACCGGGGGCGATCATCGCGGCAACGTTATTGGCACTTACCCCGCCTATTTTTACTGATTCCAAACGCACCATATAGCCTATGCTATCGCCGTTTGCAGTGTTGGTGCGTACTGCATTAATGCTTTTGAGGTTAAGCCTGTCTGCAACTTTCTGTGATATTGCTACCCCGGTAGCGCCAGTATCAACAAGTACGTTAACTTTTTCACCGTTGATAAGTGCTTCGCTTCGGTAATGGCCGTCCGGACCACGTTTTAGCACAACTGAATCAGCATTGCCCAAGCGGTTAAGCTTGTTAGGATTCTGAATATTGTCAGCAAAGTAATAGATCACAGCTGCCAGGCAAATCCATATGGATAAAGAGATGAATGTGTTTTTGGTCATGAACATGAGCAGCGTGAATGCTGATTCAGTTTAAGCGTTTCTAGT
>JBFZCQ010000001.1:0-4227 GCA_041307905.1 Methylotenera sp. | reverse complement strand
ACCTATCAGGCCATTATGGCGCAACCACTCGGCACGGTTGCGGGCCAGATACGTTTAACCGAACAAGGTGAAATTATCGCTAATAAATTTTCTGACCCCAAAGTTGCCAGAAGAAATCTGGATGCGTTTATTGCCGCTACAATAGATGCCTCCATGTTACCGCAAGACCAGCTACCAAAAAATCAACGCAGGGCTTATGAAATGCTGATGGACCAGTTATCGGCTTCTGCAATGCAGGCTTATCGAAATCTGGTGTATGAAACCCCTGGATTTGCAGATTATTTTTTCAGTTCTACGCCCATTTCCGAGATTGCCGAACTAAATATTGGCAGCCGTCCAGCAGCACGCAAATCGACGCGGCGGATAGAAGATTTGCGCGCCATTCCCTGGGGATTCTCCTGGGGGCAATGCCGTCTGTTACTGCCCGGCTGGTATGGTTTTGGTAGTGCAATCGACACCTATCTGAATGCGGGCAAAGACGCTATGGAAAAAGAGAAGCGTATCCACATATTAAGAGACATGCTATCTGATTGGCCATTGTTTAAGACGCTTATTTCCAATATGGATATGATGCTTGCAAAAACTGATCTGACAATAGCGGCCTGTTATTCAGAACTTGTAGAGGATGAAGCACTCAGAAAAACCGTATTTGAGCGCATTAAAAAAGAGCATGTCTTAACCAGTCAGGCACTGGATCTTATTCTGCAAAATACGGAGCGCCTTGCCAATAATCCTGCACTGGCCAACTCGATCAGAAATCGATTGCCGTACCTAGACCCGCTTAATCATCTTCAGGTGACGTTGATTAAAAAACATCGCAGCGGTGAAACAGACGTGCTCAACAAACGTGCAATTCATCTAACCATAAATGGTATTGCTGCGGGCTTGCGTAACACGGGTTGAATTGATCCTAAAACTTGCACAGACTTTTAATTCATCAAACACTCTACATGCACTGACACTTCTAGTTCATGATGCTGGCCGCCAAATACCACGCCTTTAAGCGGCGTAATATCACCGTAATCGCGCCCCCATCCCAGCGTGATGTGCTGTGTGCTGGGCAGGAGGTTGTTGGTGGGGTCAAAATCCAGCCAGCCTTGTTCGGGTACGTACACTGAAAACCAGGCATGAGAAGCATCGGCGCCAACCAGCTTGGCTTCACCGGGCGGAGGTAGCGTTTCTATATAGCCGCTGACATAGCGGGCAGCAAGGCCTTGTGAACGCAGGCAGCCAATAGCGAGGTGTGCAAAATCCTGACACACGCCACGCCGATGTTGCAGAACGGTTGCAAGTGGTGTGGCAAGGGTAGTGAAGTCAGGGTCGAAAGTAAAGTCCTGATAGATACGCTGCATCAAATCGTTCACTGTGTCGGTAATAGACCTGCCTTGGGTGAACGATGGTTGTGCATACTCAGCCAGTTGATTGGTGCGAGCGATAAGGGGTGAGTCCAGTGTGTACTGACGCGCTTGCAGCAGCTCAGAGGCTTGTTTTGATGAGGGTGAGGTTTGTTGCAACAGCATCTCGCGCACGGTTTCCCAGGCGAAGCCCTGATAAAAATCCAGCTGGGCGGAGTTTTCTGTTAACTGAACTTCACTGACGGAAGTCACTGAGAAAATGTGGTGCGGCTGCTGGATAGAAAAATATGCCACGCTGTTTCCAAAGAAATCTTCTCTGATACGAAAATCAGCCGCATAAGGTTCGATATGCAGTGTGGATGAAATGACCTGCTGATTTGGGCAGTGTCGTGGCATCAGTCGCGCTTCGTTGTAGGAAATCCCAACCGTATCAGTGTATTCATACTGGGTAGCGTGGGTGATTTTGTAGTGCATGCTCAATAATCTCGTTAGACTGGCTTCACCGCGGCGAGTGAATATTGCAACTGTACGTGTTGAAAGTAGGTAGCAGTGACGGTATCAGATAACGTCACCAACAGGTAATAAAGACGGCTTAGTGTTTGATCAAACTTTTCACGCACATGACCATCCGAGGTTTTGATCAGGTCGTTTATATTGGTCAAATCCAGCAGGCTGCTGGCCTCTAGTATCAACCGTTCTTCCATGCTTAGCTGGCTATTGGTCTGTTTGCCAGGCATCTTGCTGACATGTTCCTGAATGCGGCTGAGTTGGTAAGCCAATGAACGTGGATTATTTTTATCCAGCATCAGCAACTCAATAAAAGAGGCTAAGTCGATGCTGCTACGATAATGCTGACGATAGCAAATAAGGTTGTCGCTAGTATCCAGCAAAGATTCCATGAGGAGGTTTTCTGTGCCTTCAGCCTGTACTGTTGAAAAACTACTGCGCAATAGCGAAATCAGTAACAGTGCGCGCTCAAGCCGGCGGCCCAAATCAAGAAACAGCCAGCCATTACCCCGCGTCATGCTTTCCATAATCAGTCCGCTGAATGCAGACAGCGCGGTGATTAATCTGTCCATATGTTCTTGAATGTTCCACAGCGTGGATTCTGTGAATTGCTGCGATTGTTTTAGATGGCACTTGATTTCATCCATGACGCGCCATGTATCGGAAGACCATAGATTACGCACGGCATAACCGGCCTGTAATAAACAGCGCTGATTATTAGCAATGCTGCCAGCCTTTTCTTCATCTAACATCAATGAAAGTAACTCGCTATCTGGTGTTTTAAGTAGTGCATTTGAATCTTTATTTAGAAAACCAGGGTATGTGTTAGTGATATTAGTAAGCCCACGTAATATCGCATGCAGGCTACTTTCGTAATGTGGGTTGCTGCTATCGGGATTGATGTAAATTTTTTTCACTGTGCTGCGCAGAAGGCGGATACTGCCCTCAGTGCGCTCGGCATAGCGTCCTACCCAAAACAAATTTTCAGCAACACGGCTTGGTAATGTGCTGCTGTAGTTGCCTACCGATGATTTGGCTAGGGTGTTATCGGAGGCGTAAACCTGATTATGCTCAGTGCCTGCAATCACCCATGTATCTTTGCTGATGGCGCCCATCTGGTTCGATACTGCTATATCACCTTGTTGCGCAGCACTTCTTGTCAGGCTACCGGGCATTAAACTATAGCCATCTTTTTGAGCCACCATAAAGCAGCGAAGTAGCGCTTGTCGCGGTTCTAGGCGACCACTGACAAAAGAAGGCGCAGTAGAAAAACTTTCATGCTCTTGACCAACATACAATGCTGGTTTGGCACGAATGCGGTCACGCAAATCTATGAGTTGCTGCTGACTGAGAGTGTGCCCAAATACTGAAGTCATCGCACCGCGGCAGGTATGCTTGATTACAAGTTTGTGCAGATTATCAAGTACATAATTCAATTCTTTAGGCTGGCCGCACCACCAAGTTGCAGCACTAGGTAAACGCAGTTGCCTGCCAAGAAAATGTTCTGCAATCTTAGACAAAAATGGTAATAATCCGGGACTTTCCAGCACGCCGCTGCCGAGCGGGTTGGTAATGGTGACATTGCCACGTCGTGCAACTTCAAGCAAGCCAGGAACACCCAAGCGAGAGTCTTCAAGTAACTCAAGCGGATCGCAAAAAAGGTCATCTACACGGCGCATAATCACATCTACGCGCTGTAAGCCATTGAGGGATTTTAGCCATACAAAACCATCACGCACAGTGAGGTCGTCGCCTTGTACTAAAGGATAACCAAGGAAAGAAGCCAGATAGGCATGCTCAAAAAATGTTTCATTGAATGGACCAGGTGTCAGTACAACGATTCTTGGCATATCCACATTTTGTGGAGCCACCTGTTGCAGTCCATTGCGCAATGATTGAAAAAACCCATTTAGCCGCTGTACACGCGTATCGCGAAAGATATTAGGGAAAACACGCGACATGACTAGTCGATTTTCCAGCGCATACCCGGCGCCGGAAGGGGCTTGTGTGCGGTCTCCAATCACCCACATGCGATTGTCTGGTCCGCGCGCCAAGTCTGCAGCATAGTGTACTAGTTGATATTTCCCGGGTATTTTGATTTTGTCACATGCTCTCAAGAATCCACTGTGATTGAAAAGCAGGTCAACCGGCAACAAACCTTTACGAATAAGCTCTCGCGGCCCATAAATATCAGTAAGAATCAGGTTAAGCAATTCTGCGCGTTCTAATAAGCCGGATTCGATATTTAGCCATTCTTCATTGGAAATGAGTAGTGGAATAGGGTCTAGTTGCCAAGGTCGGCTACTGCCATCAGGATCACCATAAACATTATATGTGACACCATTTTCTCGCAGCAGTTTTAGAA